>CAMPHX010000271.1 GCA_946886085.1 uncultured Flavobacteriales bacterium
GTAACATATAGCACAAGTTATGTAACACTTTCGGGCATAAACATGCTCACCTTTGTTTAGTGAGAATTAATCTCTCGCCTTACTAAACTAAATTTATCATGAAAAAAACCTTATCTACCTTTTTGACAGCAGCTTTTTTGCTTTTAACACCTACTTTCATTTTCGGACAAGCACCTAACCTAGGTACTACCGCCAATTTTGTCATATTTTCTACCGATGGTGCAGTAACCAATACTGGCATTTCTCATTTAACAGGAAAAGTAGGAACCAATAACGGCTCCAATACCGGTTTTGGAAATGTAAATGGCGGAATGCACGCTGCTGATGGGGTAACTTCGCAAGCAGCAGCAGATTTATTGGTTGCTTATAATCAATTAAACAGTGCCACTCCAGGCTTCTTTCCTGCACCTTTGCTTGGTAACGGAACAACACTTAATGCAGGTATTTACGCTGTAACAGGAGCTTCTACATTAAATGGTACACTTATTTTAGATGCACAAAATAACCCAAGTGCAGTATTTATTTTTCAAATTGCCGGACCACTTTCTACTAATGCCAATTCAAAAGTTAAATTAATTAACGGAGCTCAGGCGTGTAACGTGTTTTGGAAAGTGGAAGGTTTGGTGAGTATGGCAGCAGGAACCTCAATGAAAGGAACTGTAATTGCAAATAATGCAGGAATTACTATGAACAGTGCTGACACTTTAGAAGGTAGAGCACTTTCTACCACAGGAGCAATAAGCATTGATGGTGTATTAGCTTATACGCCAAGCGGATGCGGAAGTCCTGTACTTACAGGGCCAATAGCTCCATCACTTGGAGAAGCAGGTTGTTACGGAATATTTTCTGCTGATGGACCAGTTCAAAATGCTGGAACAACCAATGTTGTTGGTGATGTTGGAACAAATGTAGGATTAACTACTGGTTTCAATGCTTTATTAGTTACCGGAACCATTCATGCCACTCCGGATGTTTCTACGGCAAATGCTGCTGCAGATTTATTAGTGGCTTACAATTATGTAAATGCACTTCCTCAAGATATTGAATTACTTTACCCGGCACAGTTTGGAGGAAACCTTGTATTAACTCCGCATACTTATATTTTAAACGGTGGAACAACATTTACCGATACACTTTATCTTAATGCACAAGGAGTTGCCAATGCGGTATTTATTATCAAAATAGAAGGAGCATTTGAAACAAGTACTTTTTCTAATGTAGTGCTTATGAATGGAGCCCAGTCAAAAAATGTATATTGGATGGTAAACGGAGCTGTAGATATAAACAATAACTCTGTTTTTAACGGAACCATTATTTCACAAGCAGCCATTAACTTGTTTACTGGAGTTGAAATTAATGGACGAGCGTTAACCGGAGTAGGTTCGTTAACAACCAATGCCATTAATAGTGCTGCTAATATTGTTTTGGGTAATTGTAATGTAGTTTCAATAAATGAAATAAAAGAAAATACAACTGTTACCATTTACCCTAATCCATTTACTAACTCAACAACTATTACTTTAGATAACATGGATAACTTCAACAAAGTTGAATTACGTTTATATACTATTTTAGGTGAAGAAATAATGAGTACAAACATTACTTCAACTTCAACTACTATTAATACAAGTAAGCTTTCTTCGGGAGTTTATTTTTATAAACTAATTGGAGATAACCAACTAGCTAAATCAGGTAAACTGATTTCTCAACAATAATTTTTAGTTTTTTTAAAACTTCACCCGCATCTTATTCATTTAGGGTGCGGGTTTTTTAGCCCCCTAAATCCCCCTAAGGAGGACTTTTCCATCACACAAAGTCTATTCAGTATTGTCATATCGCTTTAGTATTGATAATTAGCTAAAAAGATTTTTAATTAAATAGATTTACTACATTTGGGGTAAAGATACAGTGCGGATAAATGTAATGGTACGTTTATCCGCATGTTGTAGGTAATTAACAATATGGAAAATAATTTCAACTATAGGTATGTTGCGTTTATTGACGTTCTTGGGTTTTCTAACCTAATTTCCCAGGGACAGCAAGAGTTTGAGTCAAAATTCAAATCATATATTAGAATTATTCGAGAAACGATTGAAGCAGTTGATCCAAATATTAAGTATACAGTGTTTTCTGATTCCATTGTAATTCTAACTCCTGACAGAAAAAGAGATTCGCTGACCAATTTAGTACTGATCGTATCAGTAATCTCATATGAATTGCTAGTGAATCAATATTTACCAACAAAGGGAAGTATCGCCTATGGTCGGATTTCCGTTCTTTCAAAAGGCGATGACAATATTCTCGCGGGAACACCAATTATTGAAGCTTACCGATATGAGCAATTTCAAAATTGGATTGGTTCAATTATTTGCCCAAGTGTTTTAAAACAGAATCCGGAACTTTCGGAAATTACAGAATTAGCCAATATAAATCATCTATCAAATCCTGATACAATTTCAAGAATATTGGATAACAAAACATTATTTGTTTCGCTTGCAGAGTATTCTCAAATTCCCTTTAAAGACCAAGATGAAGTAGTTTCAGATTATGATGGATTAGCTATTGTGCCACATAAATTGAATTGTACTCATCCTGACCATCTTCAAGAAGATTTACAAACTTATTCATCGATTCTAAAGAAACTTTTATTGCAAGCACAAAATCCGCAAATACAGAAAAAGTATAGGAACACTGAAGCTTTTGTTGGCATAATAGCGAAAAAGGCAAGGGATATTTGGGCTGATCATCATTGGAGAAATACGGCTTGGGAAACGAAAGAAACAAAAGCGCCAAATGGAAATACTACGCGAACACAAAAACCACCAGAAAGAAAATAAACAACCTACACAAAACCTATAAGCAATAACACCCTGCTGGCTGCTACTGTTCATAGCTAAAACGTTATCTGCAACAAGATTAAAGTCGAAAAAAGGCACTCCTAACCACTCTCTTCACTCCAACTTATCCCACAAGCGTAGTTTTAAATCTAAATCTAACACCATGTCGGTAAGCATTTTATACAGTTCAAAATGTTGCACAATTTGGGCTTTATCATTTAAGGGTTTAGAAATAGAAGGCTCAAAATGGTTTTTATTGGTGTAAATTGCCGCATACATTCTGTTTTCAACAAAAGAAAAAGCAATGTCTTTATTTAGTTTTTCTTGGTACGCAATCAGCTTTTCCATCAAGCTCGAAGAAAGTACATAACGCGTTTCTATTTCATCTTCGCCATAAACCACAAACAGCTCATTAAATTTATTGTTTTCTAAAATAATGATGTGTCCATCATTAAAAAAGGACTGTAATTT
>CAMPHX010000272.1 GCA_946886085.1 uncultured Flavobacteriales bacterium
CCAAACTGTTCGGCCAGGAAATTAAACGAGATGAAAAAAACACTTTTATTACTTGGTATTCAACTTAGTTACATCCTTCTTTTCATAAACATAAACATAATTCCCATCATCTGTTAATGAAATTTCTGAACCATTTTTAGCTTTAAACTGTTTAAAAGAACAATCTTTTAAATCAAAACAAGCAATATCAGCTCTATCTGTTTTCATTATTAAGAAGTCTCCTTCATAAGCTTCTAAAAATGATTTTTTATATTTATTGCTTGCTACCAATTTGCCATCGCTAATATTATGTGTTGAAACTCCTTTTGTAGCAATAACAACTACTTTATCTTTATAAACTTCTAATTTTTC
The DNA here is from genome assembly GCA_946886085.1 of uncultured Flavobacteriales bacterium. The sequence continues at coordinate 352 of CAMPHX010000272.1, forward strand.
TCCAATACCAATTCCATCATCTTTTAATAATACTTCGTAATTTACATTTCCATCAGCCATTTTTATAGAATAAAGTGCTTTACCGCTAGAAACTATGATGTTATCATCACTTACAAAAGAGTTAGAAATCCCCTTTTTAAAACGTTCTGTGGTCCATGCTAAAGAGCCATCTGTTGTGTTAAAAGCTTGCATTCCCCAAGGCTTCACATTTGGATACCAAACTCGACTTTCTCTCTCCCATGAAACAGAACCATCCTTATTTTGAACTTTTTTTACAATATAAGCTTGAGCTTCTACGACTCCACCTATTTGAATAAAAACTTTATCTCCTGAAACTCCCATTGAAGGAATAGCTCTTGCTCCTTTAATTTCTGCTGAAGTCCATAATAGTTTTCCGGTATTTTTATCATATTTTTTTACATATTGAGATTTTTTGCTCGACATATCTAATACATAAACATCATCACCAATAAATACAGGTTCCGCAACTGCTCCATAAACACCAAACTTTTTAGTTCCTTGTGGTTCTCCAACCATTTTATCTGCTGTATAGTCAAAAGCAGCCGACCAAAGTTTAGCTCCTGTTTTTAAATCATAATTTTGAATACCATTTAATCTAAGTACTACTATATCTCCTTTCACCTCCAAATCAAATAAAAACTCTTTGGTAATTACTTTTCTTTCTGCTCTGCCTACATAGTTTTGTTCCCAAACTATTTCTCCATTTTTTAAATTAATTTTTGAGATTTGATTTTTAAACCCTGTAAATAATGCTCCTAATCCACCAGGAACAAAATTTACTGCTATTAAATGTCCGTCTATATAAACATATTGACCAACAACTCCTTTAAATTTTTCAGTACTCCAGATTTCTTCTCCTGTTCTAGCTTTAACAAAAACCATTTCTTTTTTTAGAGTAACTAAAAACCCTTCTTCTTCAGGCACATCTAAAAATAATTCTGCAAACGAAGTAGTTTCATTTTGGCTTCCGGCAAAAGCACTTCCAAAACTTTCAGACAATTGAAAACGTTCTGAAGACCACAATACCTCAGCAGACTTCATATCTACACAAACTACCTGATCTTTACCCATTTTCTTATCAAAAAAGATAAAAGCATTTGATTCCCACAATGGAATAATTTCATCTATTTTTCTAAGTTGTGGAGCAATATCTTTAAATTTTTTCTCATAAATTACTTTTCCGCTTTTATTATCGAAAAGGGTAATTTCTTTGTCTGATGCAGCATAGCTATATCCACGAGATTCATTTCCTGTACCGTAACTTTGTATTTGATGACCTAATCTGGATTCCCAAACCGGAGCCATGTCTTCTTGTGCAAAGGCACAAACGCCCACGAACATAAACGCTGATAAAATGTACTTTTTCATAATTATTGATTTAGTTTAAAATTGAAATTTATAATTGACTTTATATCTTTTTCCTTTTTGCATTTTAAAACCTAACTTCAGCTTCATAACAGCATCTTTCACTAAATTTTGAAATGCTAATGAACCACCTTCTCTATCAACCACAAATACTGAGGCTACTTCTCCTCGTTCTCTTATGGTTACATCAAATTCATAAGCTCCCGTAATTTGATGTTTTTCTGCGAGTTTAAATAATTCTCCTTCTTTCAAGGAGTATTCAAAATATTTTACAGCTGCAGCAGTAATCTCATCAGGATTAGTTAATGAGGTATTTTTCTGTGCTAATGATTGTTTACTTATGCCCACCATTAACAACATTACTATTGCTATTAATTTTATTCTGGTTTCCATAATAAAGTTTGATTTCCGCTTACCATTAAAATATTTCCATCGGGAAGAAAAACAAAACTTGCTTTATTATCTCCCATCATTTTCTTTTTAAAAGCATCACTTAATCGCTGACGCATATTGAATCGATAAAGTAATCTGCCATTTAAGTTGTTATAAACCCTTAATTCAGGAAACCCATCTGTTGACATAACGCCAAACAACGCCCCACTTTCATTTTCAGTAAAGTCAGGTTCAAAAGTGGCTAAAGTCATAAAAGAAATTCTTGTTGGCTCTCCATCGGGCATCTGAACAGCATAAATATAGCCTTGTTTTCCTGCTGATGCGGTTTGCATCTTAATATGAGGAATAGAATAATTGTATAATAATTTTCCGTCTTTTGAAAATTGAAGTTGGTAAACAATATCGTATAATTCATTAACCGTCTTAATTTTTTGAAACGATTTTGCATCATATAGACTTATCATTTCTCTATATTTCAATGCCGGTTTAATGGCTTTTTTAGCTTTTTTATCATTCCTTATGGTAGGTACATTTTTTACCTGTTCTAAAGTAGGTCGGTGCGAAATGGCTATGGTTTTTTCATCAGGACTAATAGCTACTGAATGAGTGGCATTATCAACGATAAAACTATTCAGTTTTTTACCCGAAGGTAATTCGTGTAGGGAAACTTCATTTCCTCTTAAAACAATATAAAATAATTCACTATTCGCAATTTGCACAGCATGAGCTTTGTCTATTTTTTGTACAATCTCGCCTGTTTCTGTATTTACAATTTCAAAAGCAAGTTCTCTTTTTTTGTTAGGTGCAAAATTTACAGCAATGATTTGTTGCAATAATAAGTAAGTAGCTTTAGAAGAATAAAAAACCTTAGCTCCGGCAAACCAATCTCCTACTTCAAATTTTTTAATCACCTTATCGGCTTTCCAATCATATATAAATAAGGGATGTCCTTGAGCTCCGGCAACCGCAACAGTTTTTCCATCGGGAGAAAGAGCCATGCCTGAACGATAGGTTTTATCGCCATCCATATGGAAATCTTTATATTCTTCGTTGGCATTAGTTTGTGCTACAGACCAATTTATAAGTAAAGAAAATAAACTAAGAATTAAAATATGTTGCTTTAAAATCATTAATAGTTGTTTATCAGTTAATTTCTGACAACAAAAATGTGATTCTCC
>CAMPHX010000273.1 GCA_946886085.1 uncultured Flavobacteriales bacterium
GGTTTGAGCATTTTTAATAACTCAACTGCTTCATCTAAATTATAATGAGATATATGTTTTTCTTTTCTGAGTGCATCTAATACTATAATTTCTGCTCCTTTAATTTTTTCAAGCTCTTGGGCATCAATTTTATTAGTATCAGTAATGTAGGCAAAATTGTCTATCCTAAAAGCTTTTACAGGCATTTTATAGTGCCAAACACTTATAGGAATTAAATCAATATCCCCAATAGTAAAGGGTATATCATCAATGGTATGTAGCTTTAATTCCGGTACTCCGGGATATTTGTATTCGGAAAAAGCATAATGAAATTCTCTTATTAATGCCGACTGAACTTCTGAAGTAGCATAAATGGGTAATATACTTTTTTGCTTAAAATTAAACGCTCTTACATCATCCAATCCTGCAATATGATCTTTATGTTCGTGAGTAAAAACCACAGCATCTAACTGTTGTACGTTTGCTCTTAGCATTTGCTGTCTAAAATCAGGACCTGTATCAATAACAATCGTAGTTTTTTTTGTCTGCACTAAAATTGAAGTACGCAAACGATTATCTTTAGGATTTTCAGACATACAAACCTTACAGTTACAAGCTATAACCGGTACTCCTTGTGATGTTCCTGTTCCTAAAAATGTTATTCGCATCTTTATTTTTTATACAGTTTAAAAATCTACCAATGCTTTCAATGCTGTTTTAAAGCGTTCTTTAGGCATAAAATTTTGCTCTAATTCTCCAATAAATGGTACGGGAGTATCTAAACTTGCCACACGTTTTATTGGTGCATCTAAATATTCAAAGCAATTTTCGGTAATTAAAGCACTTAGCTCTCCTCCTATTCCATTAAACATAGTGGCTTCATGTAAAATAATTACTCTGTTGGTTTTCTTTACAGAATTAAAAATGGTTTCCGTATCCAAAGGTACTAAAGTTCTTAAATCTATTAAGTCTGCTGAAATTTCTTGGTTTGCATCTAATGTTTCTAATGCCCAATGTACTCCCATTCCGTAACTAACAATAGTAACTTGTTCTCCTTCTCTCACTAAACTTGCTTTACCAAAAGGCAAGGTATAATAATCATCAGGAACTTCTTGTGTTATGCTTCTGTACAACCCTTTATGCTCAAAATACATTACCGGATTTGGGTCTTCAAAAGCAGTATTCAACAAGCCTTTAGCATCATACGGAAAAGCAGGATAAACAACTTTTAATCCTGGCACTTGTGTAAACCAAGCTTCATTACTTTGAGAGTGAAATGGACCTGCTGCCATACCTCCACCTGTTGGCATTCTTACAACCACATCGGCATTTTGTTGCCAACGGTAATGACTTTTAGCTAAATTATTACAAATTTGTGTAATGCCTTCACTAACAAAATCGGCAAACTGCATTTCTACCATGGCTTTTTGTCCGTTAATAGAAAGTCCTAAACCTGCTCCTAAAATAGCAGATTCGCAAAGCGGTGTATTTCTAACTCTTTCTTTACCAAACTGAGCTACAAAGCCATCCGTAATTTTAAAAACTCCTCCATAATCTGCAATGTCTTGCCCCATCAACACTAAGTTTGGATGTTTTTCCATGCTTTGTCTTAAGCCATCAGAAATAGCATCAATTAATCTTTTTTCAGATTTTTTTTCTGTGGCAGGTTTTGTTTCTGAAAAAGAAAATGGTGCATAAACATCATTCAATTCTGTTTGAAGGTCTGCTACAATTTTTGGTTCATTATAAGCTTTTTCCCAATCTGTATTTATTTCTTCTTTTATTTCAGCTTTAATTGCTTCAATTTTGGCATTATCTAATACTTTTTCGGCTAACAAATAATTCTCGTAATTTACTACAGGGTCTTTTTGCTGCCATTCGTCCATCAACTCCTGAGGAACATACTTAGTACCTGAAGCTTCTTCGTGTCCTCGCATTCTAAAGGTAAGCGCTTCAACTAAAACAGGTCGTGGTTTTTTACGAATAGAATCTGCAATCTGACTAATTTTATGGTAAACCTCTAAAATATTATTACCATCAATTAATTCTGTTTCAATGCCGTAACCAATTCCTTTATCCACAAAGTTTTTACAAATAAATTGCTCGCTAGAAGGAGTTGAAAGTCCATAACCGTTATTTTCTACTAAAATAATTACCGGCAATTGCCAAACAGCAGCAGTATTAATAGCTTCATGAAAATCTCCTTCACTAGCACCTCCATCTCCGGTAAAAACTAAAGTAGCTTTTCCTTCATCATTCAATTTTTTACCTAAAGCAATTCCGTCAGCCACTCCCATTTGAGGTCCTAAATGAGAAATCATCCCAACAATTTTAAAATCTTGTGTTCCGAAATGAAAAGAACGGTCTCTACCTTTGGTAAAACCATTCATTTTTCCTTGAAATTGTGAAAACAAGCGATGTAAAGGAATTTCTCTGCTCGTAAAAACACCCAAGTTTCTGTGCATAGGTAAAATATATTCATCTTTTTCTAATGCTAAAGCTGCTCCAACCGAAATAGCTTCCTGACCTATTCCTGAAAACCACTTTGAAACTCTTCCCTGACGAAGTAAAATCAACATTTTTTCTTCAATCAAACGTGGTTTTAATAAATTTTTATAAAGCTTAACAAGCTCTTCATCTGTATATTTTCTTCTGTTAAATGTCAACGCCATAAGTTGTGTATTTTGAAGTGCCAAATTTAACCGATTTTACCTAACTTCGTACTTTATTAATATAAAAATATAAAAATGGGTATTCAGGAAATACTTGCCGGAATATGGATTTTAGGAGCTGTAATTTTCTTGGTTTACAAATACATTATTAAAAGAAAAAAACACGATTGTGATGATTGTGGACTAAAATAAGTAAGCATGTCTGAAGGAAAAAACCGAGCAAACATAACTATTGGTGACGAAGTGGAAGTGGTGCAAAAACATCATCAATCTTCTGGAGAGCTTACACAAGGAATTGTAAAAAGAATTTTAACCAACTCTAAAACCCATCCTCACGGTATTAAAGTTATGCTCGAATCGGGAATTGTCGGAAGAGTTAAAAATATTATTAAAGACTAAAACATGGGATTGACTAATAACGATATATTTAAAAAATTAAGAGTTGCTCACAAACTCAGAGATGAAGATATTGTGAACATTTGTGCTTTGGTAGATTTTAAAATTACCAAAAGCGAATTAGGTGCTTTTTTCAGAAATGAAAGTCACCCGAAATATATGGAATGTGGCGACCAAATTCTGCGCAATTTCTTAAACGGATTAATTATTCATTTGCGAGGACCAATGCCAAAGAAAGAAGATAAAGCATCTCATTAAC
>CAMPHX010000274.1 GCA_946886085.1 uncultured Flavobacteriales bacterium
GTATAAACCTGACGAGGACGTCCAATTGGTTCTTTGTTCTCAATCATTTCTTTCCATTGAGCTATCCAACCCGGTAATCTACCTAACGCAAACATAACAGTAAACATTTCTGTTGGTATTCCCAACGCTCTATAAATAATTCCAGAGTAGAAATCAACATTAGGGTAAAGTCCTCTTGCTTTAAAGTATTCATCTTCTAATGCTACTTTTTCTAATTTTATAGCAATATCTAAAATAGGATCATCTACTCCCAAAGCAGTTAATACATCATCAGCAGCTTTCTTAATAATAGTAGCTCTTGGATCGAAGTTTTTGTAAACTCTGTGTCCGAACCCCATTAAACGGAAAGGATCATCTTTATCCTTCGCTTTTGCTATCCATTTTTCAGTATCTCCACCATCTGCTTTAATTGCTTCTAACATTTCAATTACTGCTTGGTTTGCTCCACCATGTAGTGGTCCCCAAAGTGCAGAAACTCCTGCTGAAATTGAAGTATATAAGTTGGCTTGTGATGAACCTACAATTCTTACTGTTGACGTAGAGCAGTTTTGTTCATGGTCGGCATGAAGAATTAATAATTTATTTAATGCACTAGCAACAATGGGATCAACTTTATAATCATCTGTTGGCATAGCAAACATCATGTTTAAAAAGTTAGAGCAATAATCTAAATTATTGTTTGGATAAATTACCGGATGACGCATAGCGTTTTTGTAAGCCCAAGCTGCCAATGTAGGGACTTTAGCAATTAATCTTTGCATAGTTAAATCCACAGCCTCTTTAGGTCTATTTGGATCTAAGGATTCAGGATAGAAAGTTGACAATGAAGATAGTGATGCTGCCAAAATACCCATTGGATGAGCTTTTGGAGGATAGGCATCAAAGAAATGCTTCATGTCTTCATGAATTAAGGTATGTTTAGTAATGTTGTCTTTAAATTTAGCATACTCTTCTTTAGTCGGTAATTCACCGTATATCAATAGAAAAGCTACTTCTAAAAATTCTGCTTTTTCAGCCAATTGTTCTATCGGATATCCTCTGTATCTTAAAATACCTTCTTCACCATCTAAAAAAGTAATGGCACTTTGTGTAGAACCGGTATTTTTAAATCCACTATCAATAGTAATATATCCTGTTTTTGCTCTAAGAGCAGATATATCAATGGCTTTTTCATTCTCCGTTCCTTCTATAACAGGAAACTCATATACTTTCCCGTCTAATTCTAATTTTGCTATTTCTGACATATTTATTTCTTTATTTTTTTGACGTTTGCTAAATTAATAAACTACTTTCTATTTTTTTACACTTTTTGTTAAAGAAATTTAAAATCTTTACCAAGGTATTGAGCACTGTGTCCAAGCATTTCTTCAATACGTAATAATTGGTTGTATTTTGCCATTCTATCCGAACGAGAAGCTGAACCTGTTTTTATTTGTCCTGTATTTAATGCTACCGCTAAATCGGCAATAGTGGTGTCTTCAGTTTCTCCCGAACGGTGGCTCATTACTGACGTAAATGAAGCTCTATTTGCCATGTCAACCGCATTAATCGTTTCTGTTAAAGAACCTATTTGGTTTACTTTAATTAAAATAGAATTAGCCGATTTTTCTTTAATTCCTTTTGCTAATCGTTTGGTATTGGTTACAAATAAATCATCACCCACCAATTGAACTTTATCTCCAATAGTTTTATTCAATTCTGTCCAACCTTTCCAATCATCTTCATCCAACCCATCTTCAATAGATAAAATCGGGTATTTTTTTGTCCAATTTTTCCAGTACGTTACCATTTCTGAAGAAGTTAATTTATCTCCGGTTGACTGATGGAAATGATATACTTTTTCTTTTGCATTATAAAACTCAGAACTCGCAGCATCCATAGCAATATAAACATCATCTCCCGGTTTATAACCAGCTTTTTCTATCGCTTTTAATACCGTTTCTATAGCTTCTTCGTTAGATTTTAAATTAGGAGCAAAACCGCCTTCATCACCAACATTAGTGGAGTAACCTTTAGCTTTTAATACTGCCTTTAAATGATGAAAAATTTCTATACCCATTTTTAAGCCTTCGCTAAAAGTAGAAGCACCAACGGGCATTACCATAAATTCTTGAAAATCGATGTTGTTATCAGCATGAGAGCCTCCATTTAAGATATTCATCATTGGTATAGGCAATACGTTAGCATTAACCCCTCCAATGTATTTGAATAGTGGTAAACCAGCCTCTTCGGCAGCAGCTTTTGCAGCAGCCATAGAAACTCCTAAAATAGCATTAGCACCTAAATTTGCTTTGTTTTCAGTCCCATCAAGTGCTATTAATGTTTTATCAATAGTACTTTGATCCATGATATAAGCTCCGTTTAACTCATCGTTAATAACGGTATTAATATTTTGAACTGCTTTTAAAACGCCTTTTCCAAGGTAATTTTTCTTATCGTTATCTCTCAATTCAACGGCTTCGTATTTTCCTGTTGAAGCTCCTGAAGGCACTGCTGCTCTCCCTAAAATTCCATTTTGTGTAACCACATCTACTTCAACAGTTGGGTTTCCTCTTGAGTCGAAAATTTGACGTGCATGAATTTGTGCTATGTAACTCATTGTGCTAGTTGATTATATAAGTTTAGGATTATTTTTCTCTAATTAATACTTCATCAATCATTCCGTATTCTTTAGCTTCAGCAGCAATCATCCAATAATCTCTATCAGAATCATTTTCTACTTTTTCATATTTCTGACCGGAATGTTTGGAAATAATCTCGTACAATTCTTTTTTCAATTTAATAATTTCTCTTGCCGTAATTTCAATATCAGATGCCTGACCTTGAGCTCCACCTAAAGGTTGGTGAATCATAACTCTAGAGTGAGGTAAAGCTGTTCTTTTACCGTCAGCTCCTGCACATAACAATACTGCTCCCATAGATGCTGCCATTCCTGTACAAATGGTTGCTACATCCGGAGAAATGTATTGCATGGTATCGTAAATACCTAAACCTGCATATACACCACCACCCGGTGAGTTTAAATATATTTGGATATCTTTTTTTGAATCTACAGATTCTAAAAATAACAACTGAGCTTGTATAATGTTAGAAACATAATCATTTATTCCTGTTCCCAAGAAAATAATTCTATCCATCATTAATCTTGAAAAAACATCCATTGATGCAACATTTAACTGTCTTTCTTCAATAATTGTTGGAGAAATATAATCTGCATAAATAGATTGATATTGGTCATAAACCGTACTGCTTATGCCTACATGCTTTGTCGCATATTTTCTGAATTCGTCTTTAT
>CAMPHX010000275.1 GCA_946886085.1 uncultured Flavobacteriales bacterium
ACACCATTATCCCAAGTGTAAGAAGAAGCATTGCCACTTCCGGTTAAGGTAACAGATTGTCCTGCACAAATAGAAGTAGAAGTAGCATTTGCTGTTACAGTTGGAGCCGGATTAACAGTAACGGTCACCTGAGCTGTATTTTGACAACTATTAGTACCTGTTCCGGTTACCGTATACGTTGTGGTAGTTAAAGGAGTAAAAGCAACTCCATTAGTTACACCATTATCCCAAGAATAAGAAGACGCACCACCTCCTGTAAGTGTAACAGGGTCACCAGCACAAATGGAAGTCGCTGATGCATTTGCAGTAACTGTAGGAAGTGCTTCAATGGTAATTGTTCCATTATATGTGTCAGTACCACATGCACTTGTTATTTGTAATGAGTAGTTGTGTGTTCCGGCAGCTCCAAAACTAACTGTTTCAAAAGGGTTGGTAGATGAACTCATAGATGGACTTCCTTGAGGGAATGACCAACTGTATGTTGACGCATTGGTTGAACTTGTTCCATCAAATACCACATTTGTTCCTTGACAAATAGTAGTTGATGGGGTTACAGTTACATTGGCAACAGTTGGTAAGTTCATTACATAAATAGTCACAAACCCATTACCTGAACAACCTCCCGTAGTTCCTGCAACATTATAAGTTGTAGTAGATGTTGGAGAAACAGTAATTGCGTTGGTTGTTTGTCCACCGGGAGACCACAAATAGCTTGTTGCACCAGATGCAGTTAATGTTACAGAAGTTCCTGAGCAAATGGTATCAGCAGTTGTTGCTATGCTAACATTTGGAGAAGGATTGACAGTTATGGTTACAGAATCAATTCTATATCTGCTACATCCTCCACCAACAACTTCTAAATAAGTAGTATATGTTCCGGCAGAGCTATACAATACACTATCAATTACATTGTTTGAATTAGCAGGGTTCATGCCCGGGAAAGACCATAATAATGTATCTTGACCTGTAGAGCCTGTAGCATCATATTGCACCATTTCTCCTTCGCAAATAGTAGTTGGAGTAGCAGTTAAAGAAATAGCGGTAGTGTCATTAGTTAGCCAAGGGAAAAAATAATGAGTTACACTAATTCCCCAGCCACCTGCACCATTATAAGCATTCCATGTATTGTCACTCCATTGCTCCCAAGCAGTATTTGGGTTTGATTCTGCATCTGCATTAGTTACAACAGCAATGGTATCACCTACAGCCATGTTTAAATTAGCAAAACGTACCCCTACAAATACTTCTCCTGAAGCAGGAAGAGGAACAGCATTATCAAATTCAATGAAAGGAATACCAGGGGTATTCGCCATAACATAAGACATAGGTAATGTTTTTGTACCTAATAAAGCACCAACTGTTCCACCTGTTCCATCATATACATTTACATCAATAGTTTTAGTTGGTGTAGTGGTAGAAGCTCTTGCAAACCATATGTAAGTACCTATTAAGTAATTGAAACCACTTGTTTGAGTAGCATTGTAATAATTTAACTTAGCTCTATCGTCATAGTTGTTTGTTCCTGCAACATATCCATTTCCGGCACCTGCACTATATAATGTTGGAGTCCATCCAAAATGAAAAGGACTACCGGTAGTATCCATATCTATAATTTCGCATGTTCCCGGTTGAACAACATTGATATAGTTAGTTTTGGTTTCAGTATCATTACCATTTGCATTAGTAACCGTTAAAGAAACTTCATATAAACCAATATTATTATAAGTAACCGTATGTGGACCTTGAGTATTTGCCGTAGCTGGTACAACACCTCCTAAGCTTTGGTTATCAAAATTCCATGACCAAGTGGTAGGAGCAAATGTTGACTGATCTGTAAAGGTAACAGAACTACCTGCATAAACAGTGGTTACATTAGCTGTAAATTCAGCAACAGGAGGATTACTTAAACTGGCAGAAACACATTGTAGAGCTTGAAAAGCATTGATTCTTCCAGCACCTAACAAACCAATATAACTAGAGTTGGCACCATCAATATTATCAGCAGAAGAATACATACAATTAATTAATGCTGTATTTGGCATAGATGGATTTAAAGACTTCATTAATCCTAAAAGTCCTGAAACCATTGGAGAAGCCATAGAAGTACCACTCATATAAGAGTAGCTATTGTTTGGTATAGTACTCGCAATATTACTACCCGGAGCGGTAATGTCAACAGAATTACCATAGTTAGAAAAACTTGATTTAACATCTCCAGTAGTTGAAGAAGCTACCGAAATTACATTGTTATAATTAGAAGGGTAATGAGGAGTATTATCATTATTTACGTTGTCATTTCCTGCTGCGGCAACTACAATAGAACCATTATTCCAAGCAAAATTTACAATATTTTGACCAGTAGTTGAGTAACCTGTTCCTCCCCAAGAGCAATTAATTACATCAGCACCACTAACAGCAGCGTAATAAATTCCATCATATCCATTGGTTACTGAGTTAGATCCGGCATTATTTCTTGTAGCTTTAACGGCCATCATGCTAATACCAAAACCGATAGAAGAAACTCCAATAGTATTGTCTGTTTCTGCACCCGTAGTTCCGGCAACGTGTGTTCCATGACTAAAAGCAGTAGTTGGTGGGTTTGGATTATTATCATTATCTCCAACATCATAACCATTTACATCATCTACATAACCATTACCATCATCATCAATACCGTTATTAGGTATTTCTCCCGGGTTAGTCCAAATTTGATTAGTTAAATCAGGGTGAGTAATTTGAATAGCATTATCAACAGTAGCCACCACTATATTGGCATTTCCAGTGCTTATATTCCACGCTTGTTCTGCTTGAATTTGAAATAAGCCCCACATATTTGTAGTATTGTGATATTGGTCATTTGGAGTATAACTAGTTTTATATAAAGGTACTTTTTCAGCATAATCAACAGCACTAGAGGCTTCTAATTCATTAATAAAAGCTTCTACATTTTCAATGTCATCAAATTCAATTAAATAAGTGTTTAACAAATCCTGAGAAGAATATGCTTTTGGAAATGGTCTTGAAAGTTTTTTAATGGTATGATTTACAAAAACATTTCTTAAAAAAGGCATAGAAGATAATTTAATGTTTTCATCATTAAATGCTTCAATATTGCCACTCTTAGAAGCTTGCTTTATAACAAAATTTTCTTCAGAATTTTTTATTTTAAACCAAATTTTACCGTCTTGATAGTTTTCATAAACTTTTTGAGAATATCCAATACTTACAGTAAATGCTAACAGAAGTGTTAAAATACTTTTAAATAATAAATTTGTTTTCATAGTAGTTGAGTTT
>CAMPHX010000276.1 GCA_946886085.1 uncultured Flavobacteriales bacterium
GTCTAGCCATGAGTTATCATAAAATAATAATGCAAAGTTAATTAATAAAATATCTAAAATTCTACTTTTAATTTAGTGTGATATGCTTATTTTTATGCCCCATAAAAAGATAACCTTATGAACAAGATATTAGTAGCCAATAGAGGAGAAATTGCATTAAGAATAATGCGTACTTGCAGAGAAATGAACATTAAAACTGTTGCTATTTTTTCTGAAGCCGACAGAGATGCTCCATTTGTAAAATACGCTGATGAAGCGGTTTGTGTAGGACCTCCTCCTTCTAATCAATCTTATTTAAAAGTAGATAAAATTATTGAAATTTGTAAAGAACTAAATGTTGACGGACTACATCCAGGCTATGGGTTTTTATCTGAAAATGCCGAAGCAACCAGAAAAATCACAGAAGCAGGTATTACTTTTATCGGACCTTCACCCGAAGCAATGGAGTTAATGGGTAGCAAATTAGCTGCGAAAGCTGCTGTAAAAAAATACAACATTCCTATGGTTCCTGGTACAGATGAAGCCATTGACAACATTAACGAAGCAAAAAAAATAGCACTAGAAATAGGTTTTCCTATCTTAATAAAAGCTTCTGCCGGTGGTGGTGGTAAAGGAATGCGTGTGGTCGAAAATGCTGAAGAATTTGAAGAACAAATGAATCGTGCAGTTAGTGAAGCGGTTTCTTCTTTTGGTGATGGAGCGGTTTTTATTGAAAAATATGTAGGATCTCCTCGTCATATCGAAATACAAGTGATGGCTGATAGTCATGGAAATATTGTTTACTTATTTGAAAGAGAATGCTCTATACAACGAAGACACCAAAAGGTAATTGAAGAAGCTCCTTCATCGGTGCTTACCCCTGAAATTAGAAAAGCCATGGGTGAAAGTGCAGTAGATGTAGCAAGAGCTTGTAATTATGTTGGTGCCGGAACAGTAGAGTTTTTATTAGAAAACAACAAAAATTTCTACTTTTTGGAAATGAATACCCGTTTACAAGTAGAACATCCCGTAACGGAAATGATTACCGGAAAAGACTTGGTAAAAGAGCAAATAAATGTAGCAAGAGGTGAAAAGTTAAGCTTTACACAAGATGAACTAACCATCAACGGACATTCTATTGAAGTGAGAGTTTATGCCGAAGATCCTATGAACAACTTTTTACCGGATATAGGAAGATTAAATACCTATCAACGTCCGGAAGGAATGGGGGTTAGAGTAGATGACGGTTTTGAAGAAGGTATGCAAATTCCGATTTATTATGATCCAATGATTTCCAAATTAATTACGCACGGAAAAGATCGAGAAGAAGCCATTAACAGAATGATAAGAGCGATTGATGACTACATTATCAGTGGAGTAGAAACTACTTTGCCCTTCTGTAAGTTTGCCTTGCAACACGAAGCTTTTAGAAGCGGAAACTTTGATACACACTTTGTCGGCACACATTTTACTCCCGAAAAATTATTAAATTCTTTTCCGGAGCTGGAAGAAGTTGCTGCTTTGTTTGCCGCAAAAATATATGAAGACAACGAGCAAAAACTCAATGTTGGTGCTAATAAAAATGTTGTTTCTAAATGGAAGTTGAGAAGGAATTAAGCTTTATAATTACAAGTACTATTATAAAGATTGCTTCACTACGTTCGCAATGACGGTAATTGCTAGTAACAACGAAGTTCCCTCAATAATAAAGGAATAAAAAAGTTCGGATTGTTGTTTCTTAGAAAGAAGCAATAACAACATTACTAGCAATATGGTAATAATTTCTGCTATCCATAAACTCATCGTTATGTTTTGAAATATCAAAAATTCATAACTTGCAATAGCAATAAAGCCGAATAACAGTAATATTCCTAATATAATTATTTTCTTTACACCAACAACTAAAGGAAATGTTTTTATGCCTTTTTCTACATCATATTTCATGTCTCTAATATCAAAAGGAATAGTAATGGCAACGACAAATAAAAATTGTTTGATGAGAAACAAAATATGCTGTAAATTTATTTGATTCACATCTTTACTGCTTATTAAAGGCAACAAACCTGTTACCAGCGTCCAAACAAATGCAATTACAAAGATTTTAAGAAAAGGAATGTCTCTTAAGGCTAACCATTTATTATTATAAGGAATAAATCTTACTACATAAATTACCGAGAAAAAACCCATAATTGCTAACACCACTATGGTTTTAATATTTAGATAAAACAAAGAAACAACAAGGATTATGGCTGCAAAAACAATAGTAAAAATAATAGGTTGTTTGTTTTTGTAAACCCAGCTCATTCTAAAGCCAATATTGGCTTCATCAATCTCTTTTTGGTTCATTCTTACCAAACGCTGAAAATTATAAATGAAATAAGTAGCAGAAAAAACCAACACCAACATAGCATTAGATGGTGTTAAATTAAAATATAAAAACGTTCTGTAGGTGAGTGCTGCAACACAAAGTGAAACAAAAAAATTACTGAATACTATTAGGCGTATAAATGGCATTTTTTCATGGAGATTTGGAATTGAAAATCATTTTTTGCTAATTTGTGCCTACAAGAAAACTACTTTTTTTTAAGTCTTTGATAAGAAAAAGTCAAAGACAAGGCTTTCAAAGTTTTTGAAATTAAGGAGTTTACTTATGGTAAATGACTGTTTCAAAAACGAGAATAACGCAGTATTTGGCGTTTTCTTGCAAAGACTAATTGGCTATTAAACTAGCAGTAAAACCAACACCCAATCCTATTAAAGTGGAAACAAGAGCACTTTGAGTTCTTTTTGCCCGAGCAACACGTTCATGACCTCTTAAATACTCATCTTCTTTAATATATTGCAAATCTTTAATTTTTCTCTGCTTTACTCGTGTTGGGAAAATTAATGTCCCTAATGTATATACTAAAGGAGTTGCTACAAAAACAAAACTTTGATCGTAATGCATAAAATAACCGGCTCCACCTCCAACAGCAAAACCCAACATATTAGAAAATTTTGAAGAATAAGTTAAATGTGCATCTCGTTCTCCATAAACAAAGAGTTTCATGTCTTTTTCACTTAAAAAATTCCCCTCTAACGTATCATACCTATATAATATGGTATCTTTACTATCTTTAGAAAAAGAAAACAAACGGTAATTTTCTATAGTCAGCTCTTTATCTTTTTTAGTTTGAAAAGTAAGTTGATATTTATTGTACTCTAAAATTTTCCCTTCCAGTTGCTTACCATTTAAAAACAACAACTCATCTTGAGCAGATGCTGAAACCGCCATAAACAATAGCAAAAGAAAAACTGTTATAACCTTTAAAT
>CAMPHX010000277.1 GCA_946886085.1 uncultured Flavobacteriales bacterium
GCAAAACCTTTAAACTAAATAACCATGATACCAAAAAGCTATGAAACCGTTACCGAAGCAGTAAACGACCTTCAAAAAAGAGGCTATACAACAAATTTTTCACTACTTACCGAGGTGGAATGTATAGAATGTAAAAGCACTTCTCTAAGATTGTCTCCTGATGAGTTTGAAATAGATGAAGTATATAGGTTTGAGGGAATAACAGACCCAGGAGACGAAATGATAGTGATTGCCATTTCTTCCAAGCAACATGATGTAAAAGGCTTAGTTGTTAATGGTTTTGGAGTGTATGCTAGTTCAAAAATTTCTAAAATAACCGAACGTTTGTAATAAATGGATAAACCAAAACCTTTAAAAAGACACAAAAGTATAGTTCCATTAAGCAAAGATCACCATCAGGCATTATTGCTTTGTTGGAAAATTAGAATCGGTTTTAAGAAAAACATAGCTCCTCAACGCATAAAATCTTATAGCAACTGGTTTTGGGAAAACCATATTCAACCACATTTTAACATTGAAGAAAAATATGTTTTTCCTGTGTTAGGTAATAATCATGATTTAATAAAAAAAGTACTTGCAGAACACCGCAGCTTAAAAGAATTGTTTGAGTCTGAAACTGACATCAACAAAAACCTTAGTTTAATTGAAGAAGAACTTGAAAATCATATACGTTTTGAAGAACGTATTTTATTTGGGGAGATACAAAAAGTTGCCACAGATGAAGAATTGAAAAACATCGAAATCCATCATCAAGACAACTTTTGTGATGATTGGGAAGATAAGTTTTGGAAATAATTTTTGTTAATAAAAATCAACCCCACCACTTGTTAAAACACAAAAGTTTCTTATACTTTGTAAGTTAAAAAAAAGAAGAAATGATGCACCTTAAAATTGGAGATAAAGCTCCTGAATTAAATGTAAAAGATCAGGATGGAATAATACATTCGTTAGCTGATTATAAAGGAAAAAAAATTGTGCTTTATTTCTATCCTAAAGATGCTACACCAGGTTGTACCGCTCAAGCTTGTAACCTAAGAGACAACCATAATTTGCTAAAAAAGGCAGGTTATAGTATTATAGGTGTAAGTGCCGACAACGAAAATTCTCATATTAAATTTATTGAAAAACAAAACCTTAACTTCCCCCTGCTGGCCGATACAGATAAAGAACTCATTAAACGATATGGTGTTTGGGGAGAAAAAAAGTTTATGGGAAAAACTTACGATGGTATTCATAGAACTACCTTTGTAATTGATGAAAATGGGATAATAGAAAACATCATCACTAAAGTGAAAACCAAAGATCACGCAGCTCAAGTGCTGTCAGCATAATATTAAAACTAACTATTAAAACACACAACAATGGCAGAAGTAAACGCAGAAAAATTAAAAGCCCTACAATTAACCATGGACAGACTTGAAAAGTCTTACGGAAAAGGTATTGTAATGAAAATGGGAGATTCTCCTGTTCAAAATGTAGAAGTAATTCCAACCGGTTCTTTAACTTTAGATATAGCACTTGGTATAAAAGGTTATCCTAAAGGAAGAGTTGTTGAAATATATGGTCCTGAATCATCAGGAAAAACAACATTAACTATTCATGCTATTGCCGAATGTCAAAAACAAGGTGGTATTGCTGCTTTTATTGATGCTGAGCATGCTTTCGACCCTACTTATGCTGCCGCCTTAGGTGTTGATATAGATAGTTTAATTATTTCACAACCTGACAATGGTGAACAAGCATTAGAAATTGCTGATAACCTTATCCGTTCAGGAGCTGTAGATTTACTTATTGTAGATTCTGTTGCCGCCCTTACACCAAAAGCAGAAATTGAAGGCGAAATGGGAGATTCTCAAATGGGACTTCAAGCAAGGTTAATGTCTAAAGCATTGAGAAAACTTACTTCTTCTATACAAAAAGCTAACTGTTGTACTATCTTCATTAATCAATTAAGAGATAAAATTGGAGTTATGTTTGGTAACCCAGAAACTACCTCAGGTGGTAATGCACTTAAATTTTATGCTTCTATAAGAATTGATATTAGAAGAGCTACTCAAATTAAAGATGGTGAGGAAATTACAGGAAACAGAACTAGAGTAAAAATTGTGAAAAACAAAGTTGCTCCACCTTTCAAAAAAGCTGAATTTGACATTATGTACGGACAAGGAATTTCTAAAGTAGGTGAAATAATCGATTTAGCTGTTGATAATGAAATTATTAAAAAAGCAGGAAGTTGGTTTAGCTACGGAGATACCAAATTAGGTCAAGGTAGAGATGCTGTAAAACAACTGTTATTAGACAATCCTGAATTAATGACTGAATTAGAACAAAAAATCATTGCTGTTATTGAGGAAAAATAAATTCACTATGATTTTTAGAACACTAGTTTTTATTATTCCTACGCTATTGGTGCTATTTTTTGTTTCTTGCGAAAATGGCAATTCCGTTGATAACAATAGTGAAACCACTATTGCGACAGACACTACCTTAACGGAAGAAGAACGTGCTTTTAAAGAAATTAATGAGCAACTAAAAACCGATGTAAATAATACAGGACTATATTTAAAGAGAGCCAGATTACATCAAAAATATGGTGATTATAATGCTGCGGTTAACGATTTAAACAGAGCTATAAAAATAGATTCTTTAATTCCTGAATTTTATTTATTAAAAGCTGAATTGCTTAAAGGTCAGGACAAATACAAAGAAGCTAAACAAGCATTAGACAAATGTATGTATATTGATAATGACAATGTTCAGGCTAGAGTTGAATTGGGGTGGTTGGCACTATATGCATTTAACCATAAACAAGCACTAGATTACGCTGATGCAGCTCTAAAAAGAGATATGTATAATGCCGAAGCATATTATCTAAAAGGAATGATATTTTTAGATAAAAAAGATACTGCTCTTGCAAAATCAAGCTTTAAAACTGCTGTTGAACAAGAAAACGATTATTATGATGCCTACATTCAATTAGGTGTACTTTATTTTTATGATAAATCTAACATAAGTGAAGGCTACTTTAAAAATGCATTGCGTATTGATCCAAATAGTTTAGAAGCACTTTACAATATCGGACTTTATTATCAAGAAAGAGGTGAATATGAAAAAGCCATGGAACATTACCAAAAATCCATAGATATTCAACCTTAGCGAGAGCCTTCTGTGACTAGGGGATAGCGTCCCCACGACGAGGTACCCGCCGCGGCCCCCGCGCGCGCCTACTATACAAAAGCTATTAATGTAGAACCTAAATATTTAGATGCTTACTTTAAC
>CAMPHX010000278.1 GCA_946886085.1 uncultured Flavobacteriales bacterium
ATTTTACTATGAATGAACAAATACCTCAGTAAAATTCCAAAAATTACAGCAACAATAAAATAAACCATTGCCATAAAATATTCCTGAAAAACAAGTTTACCTATAAAAAACAAAGTAGAATAAGTTAAAATCACCGCACTTGTCCAACAAAAAAACAACATGGGTAGTTGAGATTTTTCTTTTGGTATCCCCAACTTTTCTCTAACAGTATTCCATGCTCCTTGTGGTTTTACTTGTAAATAAAACTTTTTTAAGGTTGTTTCACTTTCTTTTGGTGTCAAAAAAGTTACTGTTATCCAAATTATCGTGGTAAAAATAGTTGTAAACAACAATATACCTTCGTTAGCAATAAATGAATTTCCAACAGCTGGTATTTCAAATTGTGGAGCAATTAAAAATTTAGCTATGGAATAACCTAATATGGGAGCTAGAGTAGCACTTATTTCACTCCATATATTTATTCTGCTCCAATACCATCTTAAAATTAAAACTGCTCCCAATCCTGCCGATGAAGCTATTAAAAACCTTGCTGCTCCATCTATGGTTTCTATAAAAGAGGTAATCACTAATGCTATAACCATTATCATAACCGTAAAAATACGCCCCACTTTTACCATTTTTTGCTGATCAATCTCTTTTTTATTTTCTTCTAATTGTCTTTTATACAGGTCATTGGTAAGGTAACTCGCACCCCAATTTAATTGTGTTGATATGGTACTCATATAAGCTCCTAAAAAAGCAGTAAATATTAATCCTCTCAAACCTGTTGGCATAAAATCTGTCATCGCCATAACAAAACCATTCCCTGCATTTTCTTGTGTAAGTTCCGGGTAGACCACTAACGCACAAAGGCCAACAATTATCCAAGGCCACGGACGAAGTGCATAATGTGCTATTTGAAAAAACAAAGTAGCTAATACAGCACTTTTCTCATTTTTTGTACTCATCATTCGTTGGGAAATGTAACCACCTCCTCCCGGTTCATTTCCAGGATACCAACTTGCCCACCACTGAACAGCCACAAAAGACAAGAAAGCTCCAATAGTTAATCCGAAAGTCCCAATATTACTCCCTACATCATTGCCTATAGTAGGAAAAAAATCAAAACGCCATGCCGGGAGTTTTTCTTGCAACCCCGTCATACCACCAACTTGTTCGGAATTCAACATAATAATGGAAAGAACAATACACCCTGCCATTGCTAATATAAACTGAACTGCATCTGTAATAGCAACTCCAAGCAATCCCGAAAGTGACGAATAAATAGCAACAAACACCAATAAAATGCTTATAATAATAAAAGCTGTTTGGTAGTCTATATTTAAAAACAACATTAATATTTTCAGCATGGCTGCATTTACCCATCCTATTACAATACAGTTAAAAAAAACACCTAAATAAAAAGCCTTAAAGTTTCTGAAAAGCTTAGCCATTTTTCCTGAATAGCGAAGTTCTATAAATTCCAGCTCTGTTAACACATTGGCTTTACGCCACAACTTAGCAAAAAAGAAAGTAGTCAACATCCCTCCTATTAACATGTTCCACCAAAGCCAATTACCAGAAACCCCATTTTGCCTAATTACCTCTGCTACCCACAAAGGCGTATCGGCAGCAAAAGTGGTGGCAACCATAGAAATTCCGGCTACATACCACGGTAAATTTCTTCCGGCAAGAAAAAAATCTGTTAATGAACCACTTGATTTGCCTTTAAACTTTATTCCTATATAAAGACTAAGTGACAAAAACAATCCTACAATTATCCAATCTATTGGTGCTAACATAATTTTGAAAAAATAATCCGAAAAGTAGTAAAGTTTATTCAAACAGTCTTAATTTAGATTTTTTGATTATTAACATTCTTAAATTAATAAACCCAATGCATCAAATAGACCTTCAGCAAATCCACTCTTACTCTAAATTGGAACTTATT
Organism: uncultured Flavobacteriales bacterium; assembly: GCA_946886085.1. The sequence goes on from CAMPHX010000278.1 coordinate 1,931, forward strand.
GCCAAACAAGTGGTAGAAGGTTTTATTACAGGTTTGCACAAAAGTCCTTTTCATGGTTTTTCTGTTGAATTTGCCGAACATAGGCTTTACAACACCGGAGAATCTACCAAACATATTGATTGGAAATTGTATGGCAGAACTGAGAAACTCTTTATTAAAAGATATGAGGAAGAAACCAATCTAAGATGTCAACTTATTATTGATGCCTCTTCTTCTATGTATTTTCCAGAAATAGATTTTAATGCTGATAAATTCAATAAAGTTAAATTTTCTGTTTATGCTGCGGCTGCAATTATGAATTTGCTTAAAAAGCAACGAGATGCTGTTGGTTTAAGTATTTTTTCGGATAAGTTAGACATTCATTCACCAACCAAATCGAGTAGCGTACATCATAAATATCTTATTAATGAATTGGAAAGTTTAATAAATGCTCCTAAAAAAAATACCAAAACATCATCCATAAATGCGTTACATACTATTGCAGAAACGGTTCATAAACGCTCGTTAATGATTATTTTTAGCGATATGATGGAAAATGTTGCCGATGATGAACAATTATTTGCTGCTTTACAACATTTAAAATACAACAAACATGAAGTAATTCTTTTTCATACTTACGATAAAAAATTAGAATTGGATTTTGAGTTTGAAAATCGTCCTTATCAGTTCATCGACCTAGAAACAGGAGAAGAAATTAAGGTTCATCCCAATGATGTAAAGAAAAATTACATTGAAAATATGCAAAAAAGAAAAAAAATGCTCCAATTAAAATGCTTGCAGTTCGGAATTGATTTTGTTGAAGCGAATGTAAATCAAGGATTTAATTCTATCCTTCAAAGCTATTTGATAAAAAGAGCAAAAATGATGTAATTTTTTTTTAAAATCTTTTGCAGATTTAAAAATTGAAGTATATTTGCAGCCCTCAAAGGGAGATATTTTTTAGATATCAAAACGTTCTTCTCTTTTTTTGAAAATATTTTTTAATTTAAGAGGGAAAATAAATTTACTTTAATAGTAAAGGTCCGGTAGTTCAGTTGGTTAGAATACCTGCCTGTCACGCAGGGGGTCGCGGGTTCGAGTCCCGTCCGGACCGCCAACAAAGAAATAGTCTGCATGGCTGTAGACTACAGAAACCCCTAAGGTGTATCAATACCTTAGGGGTTTTGTTTTTATAGCTATTTTATAAGTTCATTAAAATAACTACCTAGTAACAAAAAAAATCTTAGCACTTTAAAATTATTATTCCATTAGACACCTTAGTTCATTTGATTTAGAAAGATAGTGCTATTTTAAAAGCCTGATTTTTTGAATATTTTGTAAAAACATAATCTATAAATATATA
>CAMPHX010000279.1 GCA_946886085.1 uncultured Flavobacteriales bacterium
CATTCAGCAAGAGATATTTTTTATTTATTAGATAAGAAAAAAATTAGGTTAGAAGCTAAACCTTTTGCTGTTGGGGTACGAGTGGAACATCCACAAGCGTTAATTGACAAAATTCAATACCATTGTGATGTGAGAAATGAATATTTGCCTCCTGCTTCATATAAATTAGTAACTCAAGTTAAAAACCGAGGTGTTTTTTCTTTTTGTATGTGTCCGGGTGGAATTATAGCTCCCTGTGCTACAACTCCCGGGGAAATTGTAACCAACGGTTGGTCACCATCCAAAAGAAATAACCCATTTGCTAACTCAGGAATTGTTGTAGCTGTAGAAGCTGAAGATTTAAAACCTTACGAGCAATTTGGTGCATTGGCAGGATTAAAATTGCAAGAATCCATTGAACGAAAAGCATTTGTTGCAGGTAAAAATAACGAGCAAAACAATTTCGGACAAATAGCTCCTGCCCAACGTTTAATAGATTTTATTGATAACCAAATTTCAGCATCATTGCCCGATTGCTCTTATAAACCGGGAGTTGTTTCTGCTGCTGTTCATCAACTATTCCCTAAGCAAATTACAGAAAGACTACAGCAAGGTTTTAGAAATTTCGGCAACAAAATGAAAGGCTTCCTAATACGAGAAGCTATTGTGGTAGCTGTAGAAAGTAGAACTTCCTCTCCTGTAAAAATTCCACGAGATAAAGAAACCCTACAACATCCTGAAATAAAAGGCTTATACCCTTGCGGTGAAGGAGCAGGATATGCCGGTGGAATTGTTTCTGCAGCTATTGACGGACAAAAATGTGCCGAACAAATTGAGTAATATTCCTACCTTTTTAAACCACATAGAAACATAGACGCTAATACTAATAACTATAAAAGACTTTTATAGCACCACAAAGTGTTTCCATAAAATGGAAACAAGCTTTGTGATTCTTTGATAACATATCTTGATGGTATAAAAACTATGTAACTATCTGGTTAAATGTTTTATCCTTACAGTCAAACAAATACAAAAAGCTATTAAACTTAACTTTTATCAGCAATAATTCATAGCTATTTTGGTACTTTTGATAACTAATAACAATGGTTGCAATCCAATCTCACGAAAGATGATAATTGCCTAATTTTCAAAACTAAACAGGTTTACACTTAAAAATGATTTCCTATTTACGAATAACATTAATGATAATATGGACGTTCTCGCTAATGCTGATAGCTCCATTATTCATTCCTTTTGTGATGAACAGACAGTTTCCTCTGATGGTTGCCAGAACAGTTTTTGCACCTGTTTTAATGAAAATTTCCGGAATTGATATTTCCGTTAGTGGAAAGGAAAATGTTCCTACCAATAAACCTGTAATTTTTGTGTCCAACCATTTTTCTCACCTAGATATTGGATGTTTATGTTACAGTCTTCCTAAAAACTTACACTTTATCGGTAAAAAAGAACTTATTTGGACTCCGGTTGTAGGTTGGTATATGTGGGTTGCCGGACATATTTTTGTTGACAGAACAAACAGAAAAAAAGCGGTTAAAAGTATTGCAAAAGCAGCAAAAAAAATAAATCAAGGAAAATCGGTGGTGCTTTTTGCCGAAGGTACACGCAGCAAAACAGGAAAAGTTGAAGCTTTTAAGAAAGGGGCTTTTCACTTAGCTCTTCAGGCAGGAGTTGAAATAGTTCCTGTATCTATCAAAGGCACTTACGAAGTTTGGAAATCAGGAACGAATACTATTACTCCAGGCAAAGTTAAGGTAACCATTGGCAACCCCATTGATAGCAGTAAGTTTCATAAAAATAATATCAATGATTTTGTTACTGCTGTTAGAGAAAGTATCATTTCTATGCAATAAAAGGCTAAATATCTATTAATTACCCCATCTTTCAAATCAAAATAAATTGTAATTTAGCCGCAATGAATAAGTTAATTATTTTTATAATCACCACTATTTTTTGCCTGTCTTCACTTATGGTACAAGCACAGTGCCCTGTTAATGTTACGATTAGTAGCAACCCTGATGTAACTTCCGGACCTGTCTGCGAAAACACTCCTGTTCAGCTTACCGCAGATTCTTCAGCAGGAGCTGTAAACCCAACTTATGTATGGGTAGTTAATGGAGATACCGTTCCCGGAAATGGCTCTACAATTAATCTTCCTGCCAACAACCAAACCGTTATCGTTTATATGAATACCTCAACAGGTTGTTTTCCTGATAACGATTCTGCTTCTATTTTTATTAATACAACCATTATTACTACAGAAGCTACTCCTATTATAAAAGAGTGTAATCAAACGATTGCAGATGTAGTAGTTTCTTCTGATGGAGGTGATCCTCCTTACAACCATGACTTGGTGGGTGTAGGACAAAGTTCTACCGGATTTTTTAGTAGTGTGCCAATTGGCAGCTACACGCTAATTACTACAGATAATAACGGTTGTACAGATACCACACAAGTAGATATTACGCCTTTTGATTGTCCTGATCCAATACCAACACAAGTTTTTACACCTAATGGCGATGGCGCTAATGACACATGGATTATTCGTTTTATTGAATTGTATCCAAAAAATAAAGTCTATATTTTCGAACGCTGGGGACAACGTGTTTACCATGAAGAAAATTACAAAAATGGGGATGGTTGGGATGCTAAATATTTAGGTGGGGATTTACCTGTTTCTACTTTTTACTATATTTTAGAAATTACTCCTGAATTTGGAGATGAAAAAGTGTTTAAAGGAGCTGTTTCTATAATGCGTTAATATGTTAAAAACTGTAAGTTACATAGCTATTTTTATGTTGGTTGTTCAAACACTTTTTGGACAGCAAGCTCCACAATACTCACAATATTCGTTTAATAATTTTGGACATAACCCTGCTTTTGCTGGTACTGCTAAATGTTTAGATTTTAAAGCAGGAACTCGTTTGCAATGGGTAGGTTTCGATAATGCTCCACGCACTTATTTTGCTAGTGCTCACATGCCTTTTAAAAGTAACCATTACAAGCCCAATAAAGGTACGCATGCTATTGGACTTTATGTGGAGCAAGATGCCCTACATCTTACTACACGTTCTTACATTAAATTAGGATATGCCTATCATAAAAAAGTTTTTCCAAAACTTACGTTGGGAGCAGGAATTTTTGCAGGCATTCAACAATATAGTATGACGGATGTTTTTGGTAACAACAATCCTGACCCTGTATTAGATAATGCCGGAGGGTCTGTATTGCATTACCCGGATATTATGCCCGGAATTTTACTGTACAACAACAA
>CAMPHX010000280.1 GCA_946886085.1 uncultured Flavobacteriales bacterium
AAGTTATATGTGTTTGTTTTTCAATTAAAAACGAAATATGTTTTTATAATTATTAACACCTATTAATGTCCATTAATAACACAATATAGTTAAGCTAAAATGAATCTAATTCAACAATGTTTAACCACATAGTTACATAGTTTTATAGCGTAAAAAAATATTCCTTAAGTATCAGATAGCTTGTTTCCATTTTAATGGAAACACTTTGTGTTGCTATGAAAATACTTTATAGTGTTGATTTTTCTATGTTTCTATGTGGTTTTTTGTCTACTGAATAATAACATTCCTCAACATGCCTAAAGCGGCAATGGCAGTTCGCTCTATGTTTATAGTTCTATCTTTTCCAAATTGAAAGACTTGGCTTACCACTTCATTTTTGGAAGCTACTGCTATCCAAACGGTGCCAACAGGTTTTTCTTCTGTTCCACCTAAAGGTCCGGCAATGCCTGAGGTAGCAATGCTGTAGTCGGTTTTTAATTTTGTTCTAACACCAACAGCCATTTGTTCTACTACCTGTTTACTAACTGCTCCGTATTGTTCTATATTATTTGCATTTACACCTAAACTTTCTATTTTGGTCTCATTCGCATAGGAAACTATTGCTCCTTTAAAATAATCGGAAGCACCTGAAACTTGTGTAATTAAATGAGATATATAACCACCTGTACAACTTTCGGCAGTAGAAAGTGTAGCGTTTTTTTTACGTAATAATTCTCCAATAACTACTTGTAATTCATCTTCGGTTAATGAAAAAATGTATTCACTAATAATTTTTTTGACTTTTTCTATTTGTAGGTTTATTGCTGTTTCCAACTCATCTCTATTACTGCCTATTGAGCTCAACCTCAATTTTACTCTTCCGGGAGAAGGTAAATAAGCCAACTTAATGGTATTGGGCAAGTTGTTTTCCCAATCTTCTAATTTTTCTGCCAACTGAGATTCTGGGATTCCTTGTGTATAAACCATTTTATGGACAATAGCGGGCAGCTCAAATTTTTCTTTTAACCACGGAATTACGGTATTGGTGGTTATGGCTTTCATTTCGTAGGGAACACCCGGCATAGAAACTACAATTTTACCGTCTTTTTCAAACCAAGTTCCGGGAGCAGTACCATTTTTATTACGAAGTACTTTTGCATTATCAGGAACAAGAGCTTGTTGCTTGTTTAGCTCGTTCATTTCGTAACCTCTGCTAGTCATCATTTTTTCAATGTCTTGATAAACATCATTGTTTCTAATGAGTTTACCACCAAAATATTCGGTAAGTATGTTTAAGGTTAAATCATCTTTAGTCGGGCCCAACCCTCCAGTAATAATTACTACTTTGCTATTTGCTAAGGCATCATTAAGAGCAGTAACTATAGCAGTTTTTTCATCGCTAACGGTAGTGTGTTGCCTAATTTGAAAACCAATAAGGTTAAGTTGTTTGGAAAGCCAATGTGCATTGGTATTAAGTGTTTGACCGATTAATAATTCATCGCCAATGGAAAGAATATCTAATTTCATTAAGCAGCTAATTTTTAGAAGTAGCAAATTTAAGGATTAAAAAACACTTGTTCTAAATAAATATAGCTATTGAAAGTCAAGGTATTTGAAGTGGTGGGGGTTGACGTTTGGCAGCTAAGAAACGTGGGGCATTTGAAAACCCGTCTTTGTCGACTGGAAAAATGTTTGAACCAAAGTACGAAATGTCTCGCTGAAGGATTGGATCCCATGTTTTCTTAGGTGCTGTTGGGTGTAGTTTTTAATATAATGTTTTTCAATTCGTCAAAAGTTTGGATAACATAGTCTGCGTATACCGATTTCTCTATATTTTCATGAAGTCGTTGTACTGTATTCAGTCCTAACTCTTTTCCTGTCTTTAATTCTGAATTTGGATTATCTCCTATTATCCAAACTTGTTTAGGGTCTATACCGGTTATAATTTGCTCAAAGATTCCTTTTTTAAACTTTCGATTTTTGTCAAAAGGGTCGTCAATGAATATTTCTTGAAAGTCAGGTGCTATTTGAAGAGCGTCAATCTTTGCTTTTTGTAGATTGGTTATGCCTGTTGTTACCAAATATTTCAAGCAAGTCAATTTTCGCAGAACTCGGTAGTCCTCATAAACCTTAATGTCCAAGTTATAAGCAATGGACTGAATACTCAAATAAAATCGTGACCGTACTTGTTCAGGAATATTATACTTATTAGCAACAGTGTCAAACGGTGATTCCTTTATTTCGTTGACTATCTGCTGGGATTCTTCCGCTCCATAATGTTTTATAGTGAATTCCTCCACAATTCGTCTTGCTGGGTCAAATACTGACATGTCCATTGACTTTGTCTCAAAAATTGTGTCGTCCAAGTCCAGTATTAAAAGCATCCGTCTTTTTTCATTTTAAAGTGGCATACAACTTATTTATATACTCAACTTTTAGTTGTGGTTTATTTTTTCAAATGTATAAAAAATAACTAATAAATCTTTTGAAATCTTCTAAACGGATACTTAAAATAGATTTGGACGATATAAATATTTTTTATAAATTAGTTTTGAGTATCTTCTACGTATTCAAGAATATCAGCAGGCTGACAATTTAGAGCCTTACAAATAGCTTCTAAAGTACTAAAGCGTATAGCTTTCGCTTTTCCAGTTTTTAAGATGGAAAGATTAGAAAGTGTTAGTTCAACTTTTTCTGATAGCTCATTAAGCGACATTTTTCGCTTTGCCATCATTACATCTAAATTTACAATGATTGGCATAGCTTAAACAGTTAAATTGCTTTCGTTTTGGAGTTCAACTCCTTTTTTAAAAATAGTCGCAATTACATAGATTACAGCTGCCATCAATATAAATGCCTGACTGTCTGCCCAGAACCCGTTTAGGTTGTCAATAACATAACCATGGTGTTGCAAGTTTTTGGCTGTTTGTCGGGCTACATAGCTTAATATTCCAATGGAAAAAGTGTAGTAACTAATTTGTGTTATTTGTACCGAAACAAAACTGTTGAATGGTTTTGATAAATTTAATTTACTTAACAACCTGATGACTACATAGAATAAGTATGCTTTCAGAACCGAGATGAATAAGATAAAACTATACATACTGAAAAAAGCCCATTTGCTACGATTATACATTTCACTTAAGTCCAACTTTTGATATAGGTTTTGGACAAATTCAGGTTGGTAGATACTAAAAATAAAATTGACTATCAAGCCACCAGCTTCTATGCACAAGCCAACGAAGATAATCCATGCAATAATATGTAAGCTTTTAAATAC
>CAMPHX010000281.1 GCA_946886085.1 uncultured Flavobacteriales bacterium
CAACCATCTAAAATTATAACATTATGAACAATTTAAAAATGATACTAGCCGCAACATTAATAGTGGCAGGAGCTACAATAGCAAACGCACAAGATGCTAAAAAGAAAGACTGCGACCATGACCACAAAGCACATGCTGATCACTATGAGAAAGGTGAACATATGGAAAAAATGAAAGCCGAGCTAGAGCTAACCGATGAGCAAGTAGCAAAAATTAAAGAAATTCATGCTAAAAGAGCAGAAGAAAAAAAAGCATTAAAAGATAAAATGCACGAATTGCATAAAGCTGAAAAAGAAGAAATAAAAGAAGTTTTAACGGAAGAGCAAGTAGAAAAAATGAAAGCAATGCATCATAAAAAAATGGAGCATAAACAAAAAAGAACTAAAGCTCCAACGGCTCAACCAATAAAAAAAGAAGCCTTAGAAAAAGAATAAATTAACTTAAAAGATTATCGAGAAAGCTACCACAAAAAATGGTAGCTTTTTTTGTTTATTAGGCGTACTTTTGCACCTCAAAAAAAATTAAGCTTTATGATAACTGTTCAGAATGTTTCATTACAATACGGAAAAAGAGTGCTATTTGATGATGTAAATATTAAATTTACTGAAGGAAATTGCTATGGTGTTATTGGTGCTAATGGAGCCGGAAAATCAACTTTCTTAAAAATTTTATCAGGAGAAATTTCACCTAATTCAGGTTCAATCTCTTTAGACAAAGGAAAAAGAATGGCTGTTTTAAGTCAGGATCACTCTAAATATAATAATGAAACTGCTTTAAATACAGTTTTGATGGGACATGAAAAGCTATGGAAAGTAATGCAGGAAAAAGATGCCATTTATGCTAAACCTGATTTTTCTGATGCTGATGGAATTAAAGCTTCCGAATTAGAAGCTGAATTTGCCGAAATGGATGGCTGGAATGCTGAGGCTGATGCCGCTTCAATGTTAAGTGATTTAGGAATTAGTGAAGATAAACACTATTTAACCTTAGAAGAGCTTAACGGAAATGAAAAAGTTAGAATATTACTCGCTCAAGCTCTTTTTGGTAATCCGGATGTGTTAATTTTAGATGAACCTACCAATGATTTGGATATTCTTACCATTAATTGGTTAGAAGATTTCTTACTGGAATTTAAAAACACGGTAATTGTGGTATCTCACGATAGACACTTTTTAGATACAGTTTGTACTCAAATTGTAGATATAGATTTTAGTAAAATTAATTTATTCAGCGGAAATTATACTTTTTGGTATCAGGCTAGTCAGTTAGCATTACGTCAAAAACAATCTGCCAACAAAAAAGCGGAAGAAAAGAAAAAAGAATTACAAGACTTTATTGCTCGTTTTAGTGCCAATGCATCTAAATCTAAACAAGCAACCGGTAGAAAAAAAATGTTGGAGAAAATTAATTTTGAAGACATTAAACCTTCAACCAGAAGATACCCTGCTATTATCTTTAACCAACAAAGAGATGCCGGAGATCAAATTCTACACATTGAACATTTAAGTAAAAACGGTTTGTTTAAAGATTTAAACCTAAATGTAAGAAAAGGAGATAAAATTGCTTTTGTTAGCAAAAACTCTATGGCTACAACAGCTTTATTTGAGATTTTCGAAAATAACCAAAAAGCCGATGAAGGTAAGTTTACTTTCGGACAAACCATTACAACAGCCTATTTACCTAATGAAAATGCTCATTTTTTTGATGGTAGTGACAATTTAATTGATTGGTTACGTCAGTTCTCTGAGGAAAAAGATGAAGTTTATATTAGAGGTTTTTTAGGTAAGATGTTGTTTTCTGGTGAAGAAGTTTTTAAAAAATCTGATGTCCTTTCAGGTGGAGAAAAAGTGAGATGTATGCTTTCTAGAATGATGTTGGCAGAAGGAAATGTTTTATTAATGGATGAGCCTACTAACCACTTAGATTTGGAATCTATTACTGCTTTAAACAACTCTTTAATAGATTTTAAAGGCACCATCTTATTCACTTCTCATGACCACGAATTTGTTCAAACCATTGCCAATAGAATTGTAGAATTAACACCAAACGGTTGTATCGATAAAGAAATGACTTTTGATGAATATTTAGAAAGCGAGAAAGTAAAACAGCAAAAAGATCAGTTGTATGCGTGATGAGATTTGAAAACCGTTAATCGTTATTTGTTAATGGTAAACCGATAACCAACAACTGTCAACCAATTTAACTAGCCAATCAATATTGCTCTTTCTCGTTAGGAAAATCTTGAGATTTAACATCTTTAATATATGCTTCTACAGAACCTTTAATCTCTTCATATAAATTGTTATAACGTCTTAAAAACCTAGGACTAAATTCATGCGTTATTCCCAACATATCGTGTAATACTAAAACTTGTCCATCTACTCCATTACCGGCTCCTATACCAATAATTGGAATTTTAACTTCTTGGGCTACTTTAGTAGCCAAATGAGCTGGAATTTTCTCTAAAACAATAGCAAAACAACCTGCTTCTTCAAGCAATTTAGCATCTTCAATCAATTTATTAGCTTCCTCTTCTTCTTTTGCTCTAACAATGTAAGTCCCGAATTTATAGATAGATTGAGGAGTCAACCCTAAATGTCCCATTACAGGTATTCCTGCAGAAAGAATTCTTTCAATAGATTCTAAAATTTCTTTACCACCTTCCATCTTTACTGCATGGGCTCCCGACTCTTTCATTATTTTAATGGCAGAAGAAAGTGCCTCTTTTGAGTTACCTTGGTAAGAACCAAAAGGCATGTCTACCACCACCAATGCCCTTTTTACCGCTCTAATTACAGAAGAAGCATGATAAATCATTTGATCTAAGGTAATCGGAAGCGTAGTTTCATGCCCAGCCATTACATTAGAAGCAGAGTCTCCAACTAAAATAACATCAATACCCGCAGTATCAATAATTTTTGCTAATGAAAAATCATAGCCTGTAAGCATACTTATTTTTTCATTATTATGCTTCATCTCTTGAAGGATGTGTGTAGTAACCCTTTTTACATCATTAGAATGGATAGACATGTTGTGATATTTAAAAATTGAATAACAAAGCTACAAATATTGTTTCATATGTTTTTATTTATTGTTGTTTATAGGTCATATGTAACTCCCTTCTACCTTCTTTTAATAATCCCTATATTAGATAAAAATTATCTTATGGTCGTTTCTTTTAATGGAAAAATCCTACATTTGTTGTTTAAATTTAAACTCTCATGAAAAAATTATTTTACATTCATATCATATTTGCT
>CAMPHX010000282.1 GCA_946886085.1 uncultured Flavobacteriales bacterium
CCAATCCTTTTAGTTTTGTTTCTGAGATTTATCCCAAAAAAAACGGCAATACTTTTGACAATTATTCTGTTTTTAATTGTTCCGGTAATTTATCGTATTTCAATTTCCGGGCAGGAGGTAGATGGCTTTTGGTGGGATGTCCATTTTAGAAAGGTCGTATTGACTCGATTAGACGCAATTGGATATGGTGTTTTAATGGCTTATATTAAGTTCTATCATGCTCAGTTCTTCTCAAAAGCACGAAACTGGATGTTTTTGTTAGGTTTAATATTGATCTACCTGAATATTTATATCCCAAAACAGCCAAATGACTTTTATACCAAGACATTTTATTTTTGTGTAACTTCATTCGGAGCTGCAGTGTTACTTTCCAAAGCAGATTCTATTAAAGAGTTCAGGTTTCAAGCGATTGGAATGTTCATTACGTACATTTCGGTTATTTCTTATGCAATGTACTTGGTAAACTTGTCTTTGGTTGCAAGTGTCTTCGCTAAAAATTTCACTGCTGACAGACGTTTAGAGAACGCATTATTTTATTTCTTGTTTTGGTTCTTCACATTATTTATTTCGACCTTGATCTACCGTTTCTACGAGAAACCAATCACTGATTTGAGGGATAAACTGTAGCTATAGTTTTAATTAAATAATTAATTTTCGAATCGGCTTTTTTAGTGAAACATAGGTGGATCATTTATTAAAATGCCTTTTTAGTTCGGGTGATTTTATTTTGTTAAATAGCAAGTAAAAATTTGTTTTCCACATATTTCAAGTGATTTATTGTTTAGCTTTAATAAAAATAATCACTATGAAAAGAATCTTTTTAACAGGAGCTTCCTGTTTGCTTGGAATGTTCTCGTTTGCTCAAACATGGAACACCTTCACAACAACTTTTGGAAATATTCAGTTGGGTCCGGCGGATGCAAACTGGGGACACATCTATACGGATCGTTCCAAATTTTTATTCAACAAGGATATCTATATTGCAACCGGCGGATACAACTCAGTTTCCGGTATTGGGCTTTCGTTAAAAACTAATGGAACTACCCGGATGTTTATTAATCCCACAAATGGATACATTGGAATTAATACAATTACTCCTTTAGCTCCTTTACATGTTGTTGGCGATGTACTTATCCCAGCGGATTATCGACTCAAGTTTGGAACTGAAACTCCTACAACGGGTGTTTTTACAATTCATAAAGCGAATTGTTGTTATGGAACTTATTTGGATTTTGATGGAAATGTATTCTTCAGAAGATTTAATAATGGTGTTAATAATGGTGCTTCATTAGGTCTTCAAAATGATGGAACAGTTACTGTTGGAGTTACTGAAAAGTACGACAATACAGTGGTAAACACAATGGGTTATAAATTAATGGTTAATGGTGGAATTCTTTGTGAAAAAGTGAAAGTGATTGTCGATGTACCTAATTCAGATTATGTTTTTAAAACAGATTATAAATTGATGCCATTGGAAGAACTAAAGGTTTATGTTAACGAAAACAAGCATTTACCTGAAATCCCTTCGGCCAAAGAATTTGCTGAAAATGGATACAGTTTGGGTGAAATGGATGATTTATTGCTTCGTAAAGTAGAGGAACTGACCCTGTATATTATCCAATTGCAGGAACAGGTAAAGCAACAACAGAATATTATTGATGAAATGAAACAAAAGTAGATATGAAAATAACGTCTTTTTTTGTGGCGATTCTAGTGCTCGTTTCAAATAATGTTTTTGCACAATGTTTTGGAAATATTATAGAAACATATTCAAGTAGCCAATATGTTCCTTGTAATAATATGGACTGGAAGTTGTATTTTGAAGATAATTTTGATGGTTCTTTCTTAGATGAATCAAAATGGATATACCCATATCAGGGTGTCGTTGGTGGTTATGATTTTCTAGAATGGAAAAATTGGTACGCAAATACAGGAACCACTCCATTTAAACCTATTTCGGATAATATAAAAGTTGAAAATGGGTACCTTAAAATTATTGCTAAAAAGGAAATTCCAGCAATTACCGGAACCGTTGTTAAAAGTTGGTCCCCTTATACGACTTTGACAAGTGATTTTGACTATTCTTCCGGTTGGATTGAGTCAAAAAAAGAATTTGGATATGGTTGGTATGAAATACGTTGCAAAATACCTAAAGGCAGAGGATTTTGGCCCTCATTTTGGCTATATGATGAACATAGCGGTATGAAATCTGAAATAGATGTTTTTGAATTTTGGAACGAAAGCACATGTGTTTTTGGTTCTTATAACCCATCTATGCTTTCCAAAAACCCTCATTTTACAATTCATTCAAATAAATATAATCCAGGAGGTAACTCTGCTTCATGTGGTTATGGGTTATATGGATGTGCTTCAAGTGGCGGGGCGGATTTTAGCTCAGATTTTCATGTTTTTGCATTAGAATGGGGGTTTTACAAAATAAATTGGTATATAGATGGTGCATTGGTTTATTCAATGTATCGATATAATACATTGAATTTATTAGGCGGTCAAAGCCAACCCGTTGGGTGTAATACAGCTTTAAAAGAAGAATCTTATTTTGCAAACCAATCTTGGCCTTCTACCACCCGAATGCAAGTGCGTTTTAATTTAGCCATGCAATATGGGAATACAAATCCTAAACACCAAAATTTAGGTTTTAATAACGCTCCTGATGCAACAACGCCATTTCCATCTACCTTTGAAATAGATTATTTCAGGTACTATAAGCAGACTGGTCCTTGTCCAAATAATATTACTATAAGTTCATATCCTCTTGATCAGGATATGTATTATAATTTTGTTGCTCAGAATGTCACAGCCACAAATGAGATTATTAGTAACAACTACGTAGTAGAGATGACTGCTGCTAATACGGTTATACTAGATCCAGGCTTTGAAGCTGCTGCGGGCTCGAATTTTTATGCTCATATTGACCCAACTTACTGTGTTACTCATTCCGCTATCGCGATTAATAATGAATATCAGGAGAATATTCCAAATAAGTATCAAGATCAAGCCGTCAATACCTTGATCATAAGTCAGTTAGATGACTTGAGTGTGCTGAAAGTTTATCCTAATCCGGTGAACGATCATTTGACGATTGAGTTAATTTCCTCTTCTGGAGGTTCAAATATGATTGAGGTTACAGATAGTCAAGGTAGATCATTGTTAAGTAATACGGGAGAATTGAAAGGAGTAATGAATTTGGATGTAAGTACTTTTTCACCCGGAACATACTTTATCAAAATTTTGAAT
>CAMPHX010000283.1 GCA_946886085.1 uncultured Flavobacteriales bacterium
GTATAGCATTTATTAAACTATCTTTATAAGAATAATTTCCAAAGTAATAAAAAGCATAAGCCAAAATAAAACTTAAACCAACCGTTTGAATAAGTGAGGCAAAAACAGACTTTTTTATTAGTGGATAATTAGACTTTTTAAATTCTAATTCTAAAGAACCTTCTAAAACAATTAAAATCAAACCTATTGTACCAAAAATAGGAAGTAATGAATTTAAATCAGGTAAGGTAATGTTTAAAAAGTTGAGTAATTGCTTTGCCGCCCAACCTAAGGTAAGCAATAAGATTACAGAAGGAATTTTGGTTTTAGGTGCACTAAGGTCGAACAGGTAGGCGATAATAATTAAAGCACAAATAGATATGATGATAGGTATAGTCATAAATTAAAACAGCAATTAGTCTGTATTTTCCAAAAATAATTAAAACTCACTACTTTTATGCTAAGTAGCGGTTAAATTTATAAAGAAACTTCAGCTTTGATATGTGGGTGTGGGTTGTAGTTTACCAATTCAAAATCATCATAAGTAAAATCAAAAATGTTTTTAATGTTAGGATTGATTTTCATAGTCGGTAACTTTTTAGGAGTTCTTTGTAGTTGAAGTTGAGCTTGTTCGATATGGTTGTTGTACAAATGAACATCACCAAAAGTATGCACAAATTCACCGGGTTCTAAATCGCATACCTGAGCAATCATCATAGTAAATAAAGCATAGGAAGCAATATTAAAAGGAACGCCTAAAAAAGTATCGGCACTTCTTTGGTAAAGCTGGCAAGATAATTTTCCGTTGGCGACATAAAATTGAAAAAAAGCATGACAAGGAGGGAGAGCAGCTTTTCCATTAGCTACATTCTCTGCAAAAGATACTGATGTGTCAGGTAAAACACTAGGGTTCCATGCAGAAATCATTAACCTTCTGCTGTTAGGGTTGGTTTTAATTTGCTCAATCAAGTCAGAAAGTTGATCAATACCTTCACCATTCCAATTTCTCCATTGGTAACCATAAACAGGACCTAAATCACCATTTTCATTTGCCCAACCGTTCCAAATATTTACACCATTTTCTTTTAGGTAAGTAATATTGGTATCTCCTTTAATAAACCAAAGTAATTCATGTATAATGGATTTTAAATGTAATTTCTTAGTAGTTAAACATGGAAAACCTTCATTTAAATCAAATCGCATTTGGTAGCCAAAGCAACTTAGCGTTCCTGTTCCGGTTCTGTCGCCTTTTTGCACACCATTTTTTAAAATATGGTCTAATAAAGTTAAATATTGTTGCATGTTCTTCTCGTTAAAATAATGAAACACAAAAGTCGATTAAAAATGATTTTAATTCAATAGTTGTTAATACATTTTGATAACTTGTTGATGTTGGTAAAATACACAGACTGAATTGGTAAAGAATAATTAGTATATTTGAACTGCTTAATGTATTTATAATAAAATAGTTAGTTCAGTATGAAGATAAGTATTCCAACATCTGATAAACCGAGAGTAGTAATTATAGGAGGTGGTTTTGCAGGAGTAGAACTTGCTAAAAACCTTAAAAATTCAGGTTACCAAATTGTGATGTTAGATAAACATAATTACCATGCTTTTCAGCCATTACTTTATCAAGTAGCAACATCAGCTTTAGAAGCAGACTCCATTGCTTTTCCTTTAAGAAAAATTTTTAAGGGGTATAAAGATTTTTATTTTAGAATGGCAGAAGTGAATGATGTTATTCCTGAAGAAAACTTAGTTATTTCCAGTATAAATGAAATTGCTTATGATTATTTGATTATTGCTACCGGTTCTAAAACTAACTTTATGAATAATGAGGGACTTACCATTAGTTCAATGCCTATGAAATCAATACCGGAAGCATTGAACCTGAGAAGTCTTATTTTCCAAAATTTTGAGAAAGCCTTGGTTATTACCAATGAAAGAAAAAGACAAGGATTAATGAATTTTGTTATTGCCGGAGCAGGACCAACAGGGGTTGAGTTGGCAGGTGCTCTAGGAGAATTAAAATCACACATTTTACCAAAAGATTATCCTGAACTTGATTTTTCTATGATGCAAATCTATTTGATACAATCGTCAGATAGAGTATTACCGGCTCTTTCACTATCATCTTCAGAAAAAGCTCAACGTTACTTAGAAAAATTAGGTGTAAAAGTGGTACTTAATACAAGGGTATTAGACTATTTTGGTGATTATGTGCAAACCAATACAGAAGAAGACTTTGTTGCCAAAACTTTAATATGGACGGCAGGAGTAGTAGGAGCTCCAATAAATGGTCTTGATGCTAAAAGCATTGTAAGAGGAAATAGGATTGAAGTTGATGAATTTAATAGAGTAAAAGGATGTAAAAATATTTTTGCCATTGGTGATGTAGCTGCTATGGTCACCGAAAAAAATCCAATGGGACATCCAATGGTTGCTCCTGTAGCAATTCAGCAAGGTAAATGGGTGGGAAAAAATTTAAAACGAATTGTTCAAAAGAAAGAAATGTTACCTTTTGTATATCATGATAAAGGGGCTATGGCCACTATAGGAAAAAATAAAGCTGTCGTTGAACTGGGAAAAATGAAATTCGGAGGTGCTTTTGCTTGGTATGTTTGGATGTTTATCCACTTAATGTCGTTGGTAGGTTTTAGAAATAGAGTAATAGTATTCTTTAATTGGGCAAGAAATTATTTTAACTCCGATAGAGGTATGCGGTTGATTATTATTCCATTTAAGTTATCAAAGGTAAAACGCCAAAGAAAAAAAGCGTTTTATGACCAACAAGATATGGAAGATTAGTTTTTTGAAAAGAAAAAGTAATCTAGTTCACTAACATTTTACCGCTAGCAATAATTTTATTTTCGGTGTATAATTGGAAAAAATATATTCCTGTTTGGAGTTGGTCTTTACTAATTTTTATTTGATTGGAATTTATATTATTGATGGATTTTACAACTCTTCCATGTATATCATAAATAATAACTTTTGATAAAATAGTAGCTTTGTTTTCTACAGAAAGCACAGTAAATTCGCTAAATGGGTTGGGAGTAACCTTCCATTTGGTTAGATTGTCTAACTCATTTATTCCTACCCAATAAATGTCGCAACTACCATTAAAGGCTGAATCTGAATAGGTTTGAATATTGTCTTTTGATGCACATAAAAGATAATCGCCACAACATGTATGTTGATAAATAATTCCTGCATTAGAACCTAATCCTTCAATAAAGGTAAAAGGTTTAGAGCCATAATTATTA
>CAMPHX010000284.1 GCA_946886085.1 uncultured Flavobacteriales bacterium
AATTATTGCTGATTTGAAAGGTAAAGATTTTGAAGCAACGTTGGTTTGGAATTCTGAGGAAGACATCAATGTTCAACCATTTTATATGCAAAATACCTTAGAAAACAACTTATCTTCTACATTCAATATTATCCCGGAAAATACTATTAGTTGGAATATAAACGAACAAATTAATGTTACTGATAACGATGCCAATCAACAAGCACTAACTGCTCTAACAGGTGGTTGTAACAGTTTGGAATTTGTGGGAAAAATAGCTAACTTAGAAAAACTTAACACCTTACTAAAAGATATTCAGCTAGATATTATTCAGTTAAATTTTAATAACCAACAACCTCTACACACTGCTAAATTATTTGCTCAGCTAATTGAAAAATCTTCTTACCAAAATGTAAAAGCAAATTTTTACAACAATGACATTACCAACGATATTATTACGTTGAGTAAAAACCAACATGTTGAAAAGTGTGTAATGATAGCTGCTAATGCTACTGCTAAAATGAGCGAGCAATTATCCGATAGTTTTGCAAAAGCGGTTAAAGCAGTTGATATCTTAACAGAAAATGGCATTGCTGCAAAAGAAGCTTGGAACAAAATAATGTTTCAGTTTCCTGTTCAGAACAATTACTTTTTTGAAATTGCTAAATTGAGAGCTACACGTATTTGTTTTGAATTGATTACCAATCAATATCAACTTACTGATGCAGAAATGTATGTTGCTGCACAAACTACACTAACTCCTCAACCCGAAATTGATGTACACAACAATACCTTAGCAGCCACAACACAAGCTATGTCTGCAATTATTGGTGGTGTAAATTGTTTAACTGTTTTACCATTTAATACTTTAGACGAAAAAGCCACTCCATTTTCTAAGCGAATTGCCCGAAATATTCAACTGATTCTTAAAGAAGAATCCTTTTTAGACAAAGTAGTTGATCCTACCAAAGGTGCTTACTACGTGGAAACACTTACCGATGAATTGGTAAAAAAAGCATTAAAAAGTTTTAAGGAAAAGACATCCAATTTTTCACCTTTAACCTACCAATCTCCAGGTAAAAAAACAACTATTTCTAATAAAGCCACTTGGCAAACTGCCGAGTCTATTGAAGTTAAAACAAACTATACCAAAGAAGATATTGCTCCGCTAATGCACTTGAATTACGGTGCTGGTATTGCTCCAAATTTAAGAGGTCCTTATTCTACCATGTATGTTATGCGTCCATGGACTATTAGACAGTACGCAGGTTTTAGTACTGCCGAAGAATCTAATGCTTTTTATAGAAAAAATTTAGCTGCCGGACAAAAAGGGCTGTCAGTAGCTTTTGATTTAGCCACACACAGAGGTTATGATTCAGACCATCCCAGAGTCGTTGGTGATGTGGGAAAAGCTGGAGTTGCCATAGATTCAGTGGAAGACATGAAACTTTTATTCGACCAAATTCCATTAGATGAAATGTCGGTTTCTATGACCATGAACGGAGCAGTAATTCCAATTTTAGCCTTTTATATTGTGGCTGCCGAAGAGCAAGGGGTAAAACCTGAACAACTTACAGGAACCATACAAAATGATATCTTAAAGGAGTTTATGGTGCGAAATACCTACATCTATCCACCATTGCCTTCCATGAAAATTATTGCAGATATTTTTAAATATACTTCGCAAAAAATGCCGAAATTCAATTCTATCAGTATTTCAGGTTATCATATACAGGAAGCTGGGGGAACTAACGAAATTGAGTTGGCTTACACCTTAGCCGATGGTTTAGAATATTTGCGCACAGGAATTGCATCAGGAATGGACATTGATGATTTTGCTCCTCGCCTTTCTTTCTTTTGGGGAATAGGCATGAATCATTTTATGGAAATTGCCAAAATGCGTGCAGGCAGGTTATTATGGGCAAAAATTGTCAAGCAATTTAACCCAAAAAATCAAAAATCGTTGGCATTAAGAACACATTGCCAAACCAGTGGTTGGAGCTTAACCGAGCAAGATCCTTACAACAATATTGCACGAACTTGTGTAGAAGCATTGGCTGCTGCATTGGGTGGAACACAATCATTACACACCAATGCCTTAGATGAAGCCATTGCTTTACCAACAGATTATTCTGCTCGTATAGCTAGAAATACCCAACTTTTTATCCAAAATGAAACCGAAATTTGCAAAACAGTCGACCCTTGGGGTGGTTCTTATTACATCGAAACACTTACCCACCAATTGGCTGAAAAAGCTTGGGAATTAATTGAAGAAGTAGAAAAGCACGGTGGAATGGCAAAAGCCATAGAAAAAGGCATTCCTAAATTACGAATTGAAGAAGCTGCTGCAAAAAAACAAGCTCGTATTGACAGTGGTAAAGAAATTATTGTAGGCGTAAATGAATATATTGTTGATACTGATGAGGAAATTGAAGTAAGAGAAGTAGATAATACTAAAGTTAGAAACAGTCAAATTGAGCGACTTACTAAAATAAAAACCAATAGAAATAATGAAAAAGTGCAAGCAGCTTTAAAAAATATTACCGAAATTGCACGTTCAGGAAACGGAAACCTTTTAGATGCAGCTGTTTTAGCAGCAAGAGAAAGAGCTACTTTAGGAGAAATATCAGATGCACTAGAAGAAGTTTTCGGACGATATCAAGCACAAATCCGCTCTATTAGCGGTGTTTATAGTTCAGAAGTTATGGATGATAAAGACTTTTTAAAAGCCAAAGCACTGGCAGACGAATTTGCTAAATTAGATGGCAGACGTCCACGAATTATGGTAGCCAAAATGGGGCAAGATGGACATGATAGAGGAGCTAAAGTGATTGCTACTTCCTTTGCCGATTTAGGTTTTGATGTAGATATTGGTCCATTATTCCAAACACCTGCCGAAGCTGCTAAACAAGCTGCTGAAAATGATGTGCATATTTTAGGGGTTTCTTCTTTAGCTGCCGGACATAAAACCTTGGTTCCACAAGTAATTGAAGAGCTAAAAAATATTGGTAGAGAAGATATTTTGGTAATTGTTGGAGGAGTTATTCCTCAACAAGATTATGAGTTTTTATTTAATGCCGAAGCTGTTGGAATATTTGGTCCAGGCACAAAAATAAGTAAAGCAGCACAAGCTATTTTGGAAGTGATGATTGATAGTGTGAAGTGATTTTTTTATCTCTTAAAAGTGAAAAAATGTTAATCCAAACACTTAATTTCATTATCCTTTCAAAAAATGATAACTTAGCAAAAACAAAATCTAACTAAATA
>CAMPHX010000285.1 GCA_946886085.1 uncultured Flavobacteriales bacterium
AAAATAAAATTGTCTTTAATGTTTAAAACCAAAAGAGATATTGTTTTTACCATTTTAGCAGGTATTTTTATCACCAATGCTGTTGTAGCAGAACTTATTGGCGGAAAAATCATTCAATTAGGTCCTTTTATTATGAGTATAGGTATTATTCCTTGGCCGGTGGTTTTTCTTACTACCGATTTAATCAATGAATATTATGGAAAAAATGGTGTTAAAAAACTGACCTTCATTACCGCCTCGCTTATTGCTTACGCTTTTATTGTATTGTTTTTCTCTATGAACATTCCCGCTGCCAAAGATGTTTCTGCTGTTACAGATGAACAATTTCAAGCAGTTTTTGGGCAAAGCATGTGGATTATCTTTGCCAGCATTGTAGCTTTTTTAACTTCACAATTTGTAGATGTATTTATTTTCTGGTTATTAAGAAATAAAACCGGTGGAAAAATGATTTGGCTGAGAAGTACAGGTTCTACTGTGGTTTCTCAGTTAATAGATACGTTTATTGTATTAGGTATTGCTTTTTGGCTAACCGGAAAAATGAGCACAAGTGAATATGTAAATGCAGCACTTACAGGTTACACCTTTAAATTAATTATTGCCATAATACTAACTCCCCTAATTTATTTAGGACGTTATTTAGTAAACAACTATTTGGGAAAAGAACTTTCCGAACAATTGATAGAACAAGCTGCTGAGAATTCAATAAAAGAGTAATTATCTTTCACTCAAATACATTTATAATGCGTTCGTATAGGATAATTTACGGAGCAATTCTAGTGATTTTCCATTCGTTATTTTCACTACATAAGTAAACCAACCTATCATGCAGTCGATTAGGTCTGCCTTGCCAAAATTCTATTTTAAAAGGTTGTACAATATAACCTCCCCAATGTTTTGGTCGAGGAATGGATTGATTTTCAAATTTTTTGGTAAGTGCTGCTACTTTTTCTTCTAACACTTGTCGTGAAATAAGCTCAGTACTTTGTTCAGAAGCCCAAGCACCTATTTGGCTTTCTCTTGGTCGACTATTAAAATAAGTATCTGACATTTCTTCACTTACTTTAAACACTTTTCCTTGAATTCTTATTTGTCTTTCTAGCTCTACCCAATAAAAATTCAAGGCTACTTTGTTGTTTTCAGCTATATCTCCTGCCTTTTGACTTCCATAATTAGTATAAAAAACGAAACCATTCTCAGAAATATCTCTTAAATAAACCAATCGTAATGAGGGTTGCATGTCTTTTCCAACTGTAGCAACAGACATAGCATAAGGATCTACCACTTGTGCACTTACCGCTTCTTCAAACCAAATTTGATATTGTTTTAATGGATTAGCATCCACACTATCTTCATTTAATGGTTTTCCCGCAAAATCTCTCCTAATAGAGTTAACGAAATTCTTTAATTCTTCCATAAATAACTACACCTTTATAAAGTGTTAAAACAAAATTAATCAATAAAATATAGGTTAGTACTAATTTTTTTCTTTAATTTAACCTCGCAAAATTATTAGAACCATGATTTTAAACCCGTTAGATTATAAAATTGCAGATTTGAATAAAATTGAGCCTGAAAAGGGACGTTTACTCATTGCCGAACCATTTATGGCTGACTCTTATTTTAAGCGTTCGGTAGTGCTTTTAGCTGCTTATTCCGATAATGATGTGGTGGGTTTTATTCTTAATAAACCTTTGCATACTACTCTTGATAAAGTTTTACCTTCGGAAATTAATAACGATAAATTTGGAGTTTATTTAGGCGGTCCTGTGGAAACTTCTTCACTGCATTTTATTCATACTTTGGGTACAGCTTTAGAAGAAAGTAAACATATTTCCGGAAATTTATTTTGGGGAGGTAATTTTGAACAACTTAAAAAAATGATTAACAACAATGAAGTAGCTCCTACAGAAATTATGTTTTTTACAGGATATTCAGGGTGGTCTAAAGAGCAGCTGACTAACGAAATAAACGAAGATTCTTGGCTAATCTCTAATATCAATACCAAAATCTTTAATAAGAAAAATCTTTGGAAAGAAGTACTAAAGAAAAAAGGTGGTAAACATGCTATGTTTACTCAGTTCCCTGAAAATCCAAGCTTAAATTAATTGTCTAAAAAATGAAGAACATTTTCTTCATAATTCTTTCTATTTCATTTTCTGTTACTGCTTTTGCACAAACCGATGATGATTATGTAAATGAAGATAAGACAACCTCTTCAAAACAAAAACGTAATATAGATAGTGATGCAACAATCATATATGGTATTAGCAACCCTGATTATACTAACCATTTTTTAACCCCCACTTCATTAACTTTGAAAAAAGGTGAAATCAGATTGGCTTCATCAGACATTATTTTTGCAAAAGCGAGCTACGGTCTAACAAACTCTACCACCATATCTGCTAACTCAGCACTTTTTGGAATGTTTATTCCTTCCATTAAACAAAGTGTTGTTGTAAATAATGAAATGACTATAGCAGCAAGTCTTTCTGCTGGTCAGTTATTAGCAATCGATGAAGATTCTGTTATTGCTTTTGTTGGCGGAAGTGTTATGGGAACATTGGGTAACATTCAAAATAATTTTACTGTTGGAGCAGCTTTTTATTATGCCAAAGGAACTTTTGATTTTGCTAATAATAAAAACGAATTACCTTTTTTCCACTTCTTTATTGGCGGACATAGACAAATTAGCCAACGCCTATTTATTAGTTTTGATGTAATGTACTTTCCTACTTATCAGGTTTATACAGGAAGTGCAGGGATAAAAATTACCATTAGAGAAAATATGTCGCTTGGTTTTGGTGTTATGCCTATTGCTTGGAATGATGTCAGTACCAACAACGGTGTAGAGTTTCAGCCTATCTTGATTCCTTTGCTTTCTTTTAAAATGTTACTGAATAAAGGTGGTTGATTGCTGCTCGTTAATTGTTAGTGGTAAACGAATATGTTTTATGCTTTTCTCTGAATAATCAGCAATCCTAAAAAAGTTAACAATCCGTTTACGAGCAAAATCTCAAAACCAAACTTATAACCCCACAAAAATTGTTCAGAATTTAAATGAATGACATAACTCACTATTGGAGAAAGAATACAAACTATAGGTACGAATTTATCTTTCACCTGTGTTTTTAAAAACAATCCGAAAGCATATAAACCCAATAATGGTCCATAGGTATAACCTGCTGCTGTAAATAAAGCACTAATTACACTCTCCTCATTAATAGCATTGAAAATAAGAATTACAA
>CAMPHX010000286.1 GCA_946886085.1 uncultured Flavobacteriales bacterium
ATTTTACACTACCTTAATCACAATTTTATTAGTAAACACATCAACTCTTTTTGCTCAATCTAAAAGTTATGCTCCTGAAGAAGTAATTGACCAAAAATTTGGTATTCAAATGTACGAACCATTAAACATAATGCTTGGTAGAGATACTGTGAGGAATGACGAAAATGGCTATGCTGCCAATGGTTTTATTGAAGATTTTTATAGTAGCGGACAATTGCTTCACAAAGGTTTTTATGTTGATGGTCAACTAAAAGTTTACAAAAACTATTATCCAAACGGAACGGTAGAGAGAAACTTTAGAGTAACAGACCTTAAAAAAAGTAAAATGTCAATTTATTATAGTGATGGTAAACCAAAATCTGAAATTGAATATGTAGAAACAGAAGCTCAAAAATGGACAGATTACTACCCAAATGGAAATATAGAGTTTGTTGAAGAATACCACAAATCTTTTTTATATTATATTTTTAAAGCCAATTATTTTGAAGATGGTAAGCCCGAAAATACTTTAGAATTAACAGATAAAAAAAAGTTAATTTATGATCAAAAGTATTACCATAAAAACGGCAATCTTAAAGAAGAAGGTGAAATGAAGTACAACAAAGCTTTATTTGATTATGAAAGAATTGGTACTTGGACTAAATATGATGAAAGTGGAAAAGCCATCAAAAAAGTAAAATATGCTAGCGGTAAAGTTCAAAGCGAAACCGATTTATAACCAATGCTATAATTGCCAAATATGAACATTCATTTTATTGCTATTGGTGGAAGTGCCATGCATAATCTTGCTATCGCTCTTCACAAAAAAGGGTATAAAGTTACAGGCTCTGATGATGAAATTTTTGAACCCAGTAAAAGCAGGTTAGCCAAACATGGTTTATTGCCTAAAACAGAAGGCTGGAAAGAAGAAAATATCCATACCGATTTGGATTCCGTAATCCTTGGAATGCATGCAAGAAATGACAATCCGGAGTTAATAAAAGCTAAGACATTAGGGTTAAAAATTTATTCTTATCCTGAATATATTTATGAGCAATCTAAGAACAAAACCAGAGTAGTAATAGGAGGGAGTCATGGAAAAACCTCTATAACAGCTATGGTGTTGCATGTGTTACAAAAAACAAATGTTGATGCTGACTATATGGTTGGAGCCCAACTCGAAGGATTTGAAACCATGGTAAAAATTACAGATGCTCCGGTTATTATTTTAGAAGGTGATGAATACCTTTCTTCGCCTATAGACAGGAGACCAAAATTTCATTTATACCAACCAAATATAGCTTTGCTTAGTGGTATTGCTTGGGACCATATTAACGTTTTTCCAACTTTTGAAAACTATGTAGAGCAGTTTAAAATATTTATTGATTTAATTGAAGAAAATGGCTTTTTGGCGTACTTCGAAAACGATAAAATACTGAAAGAACTAGCCGAAACTACCATAAAAAATATTACCAAAGTACCTTATTTAACACCTAGTTACTATATAGATAACGGGACTACTTACCTTAAAACAGCTCATGGAGATATTCCATTAATCGTTTTTGGAGAACACAATTTGCAAAACTTAAATGGAGCCAAATTAATTTGCAATCAGTTAGGTGTAAAAGATGCTGATTTTTATAATGCAATTGCTACTTTTAAAGGAGCAGCAAAAAGATTGGAGTTAATTGCGAAGAACAATACGGTTGCTGTTTATAAGGATTTTGCTCATTCACCCTCTAAATTAAAAGCAACTACCAAAGCTGTTAAACAACAATATCCCGATAGAAAAGTAGTAGCTTGTATGGAATTACATACGTTTAGCAGCTTAAATAAAAACTTTTTAAGCGAGTATGAAAATGCCATGAGTGATGCTGATGAAGCTTATGTTTACTATAGCGAACACACGTTGGAGCATAAAAAACTAGAACACATTACACCTACGGAAGTTAAAAAGGCTTTTGCATCTGATAATATTGAGGTAATTAACGATTCTAAACAATTAGTACGCTTATTAGAAAATAAAAACTGGAACAACAGTGTGTTGCTACTAATGAGTTCAGGAAATTTTGATGGCGTTGATTTAAACACTTTTGGTGAAAAAATAGTTGAAAGCACCAATTAGTTTATAGGTTAAGAGTTTATAAAGTTGAAGTTAGTTCTAACTTCCAATTTGCTTACCGTCTAAAGTAAAGTTTTTCATTCCATGAAAACAGATATAGAACCCTATAGTTATTTAGGAGGAACCTTGTTAAATAATGGCAATGATGTGCCAATTAACAAAATAAACAACTTGACAGGAAAGTATAAATAACTCTTTTGGTGGTTTGGAAGAAAATCAATTCCGCTTATCAATTCCCCACATCAATTTACTTCTTAATGTTTTCAAGAAAGTATGTTCTTTTAACCTAATGAGTTTAATGGTATGAGGTGTTTTGGTAATTTTTAGGGTAGCATCTAGCGGTAAGCTAAACGAACGAGAATCTAACGCCACCACATAATTTTCTGAGCGGGCATCAATCTGTATTTTTAATACTTTTTCATCATTAATAACCAATGGTCTAACATTTAAATTATGAGGAGCAATAGGGGTAATAATCATATTTTCTGAATCGGGCAACAAAATAGGACCGTTACAACTTAATGAGTAAGCCGTAGAACCTGTTGGTGTTGAAATAATTAATCCATCTGCCCAATAAGAATTTAAAAATTCATCATCTAAATAAGTATGAACAGTAATCATGGTAGAACTGTCGGTACGGTGAAGTGTAATTTCATTAAGGGCGTAATTGCTCACTCCAAAGTCAAAATTATCAGCTTCAATACTCAACATACTTCTTTCATCAATATCATATTCTTGGTTGATTAAGGCATCAATAGCTTCAGCAATTTCATCGGTTTTTACATTCGATAAAAAACCTAATCTGCCGGTATTAATTCCCAAAACAGGAATATTGCTATCTTTAACTAACACAATGGTTTCCAAAAAAGTACCATCACCACCAATGCTAATAAGATAATCTACCTTGCCTAAATCATTGTTATCGTTAAACAGTTTAATGTTTTCATCAAAAGAAATGTTTTTTTGCTTGAGGTAATCATGAAAATCAGCATCAATAGACGCAGTGATATTCTTTCGCTTAAATTCATTAAACAAAAACTGAATGTTGGCAATGTAAATATCAGCAACTTTTTTTCCGTAGATAGCTATTTTCACAATTGAAAGACTTTGAATTTATAATGCAAATTTAAACTACTCTAGAG
>CAMPHX010000287.1 GCA_946886085.1 uncultured Flavobacteriales bacterium
CATAGAAACATAGACTAATATAATAATAAAAGAATAAGTATAGCAACGCAAAGTGTTTCCATAAAATGGAAACAAGCTATATGGAACTTAAACGAAATTATTTTTTTCTGACATTAAAAACTATGTTTCTATGTGGTTGAAGTTTTAAAAAAACTGTATTCTCGATACTAATTTTCCTTAAATTGCTTCACTTGTTTTCTCGTTTAGCTTCGGAACTAATACCAATGAAATTAATCCTACAATAACAATCATGGCTGTTTGAGCTATCCATGTTGCCCAACCAAAAGCATATCCAATATTATGATCTACTCCATATAGCATTAACACAGAACTTATTGCTAAAGGATAAGCCCCAATACCTCCATTGGTTGCAGCAATGCTTATTCCTCCTAAAACAAAAGCAGTTACAATTCCGGAAAGTGGTAATGTTTCTACTTCAGGTAAACTGAAAATGGTAATGTAAAACATTAAAAAATACATTGTCCAAATGAATATCGTATGTAAAATAAATTTACCTCTGTTCGGCATGGTTAAAATAGCAATTAGCCCTTGCTTAATACCCGAAAGAAACTTTCTTAGTTTTTCGAAAAAACTAAGTTTAGAACGTTTTAATACCAAATAGGAAACAATTACTACAACGAAAAAAGCGGCTCCTAAAATAAACATCTTGGTAAACGAAATTTGTTTAAAAAAACCTATCTCTTTTAAGTAACCGGTAAGCAAATCAATTTGTAAGAAAAACACCATAGCAATAAAACTGCAAAGCACTAATAAATCTGCCATACGTTCAGCTATAACAGTTCCAACCAATTTATTAAAAGGAATATTTTCGTATTTGCTCATTACGCCACAACGAAGCAACTCTCCACTACGAGGAATACCTAAATTAGCGAAATAGCCTATCATGGTACTAAAAAAACTGTTGTGTAATTTTGGTTGGTAACCTAGGTGGTTTAAAGGGTATTTCCAACGCCAAGCTCTGCTTAAATGACTGATAACACCAAATATTACCGATAGAATAAGAAAAGAATAATTGATTTCGTTAAATGAAGCTTTTATTTCAGCAATATCAACAGAAGTTAAATCTTTAAACACCAACCAAATTAAAAACAAACCCAACCCAAGTGGTAAGATTATTTTTAATATTGATATTATGTTTTTTTGCATCTACTTTTTTATAGAAATCATTATTGGCTTGAAAAACAGTGTAAAGAAACGAAAACTACTTTAATTTATTAGTTGTTTCGTCTGGGAAAATAATAGTAGGCTTAAATGTTTTAGCCTCCTCAAAATCCATTGATGCATAAGTGATGATAATAATAATATCTCCAACTGCAACTCTTCTGGCTGCGGGTCCATTAAGACAAATGTTTCCCGAATCTCTTATGCCTTTTATCACATAAGTTTCTAAGCGTTCACCATTATTAATGTTTACGATTTGTACTTTTTCTCCTTCAATAATGTTGGCAGCTTCCATTAATGTTTCATCAATAGTAATGCTACCAATATAATTCAAATCGGCTTCCGTAATTTTTACACGGTGAATTTTAGATTTTAATACTTGAATATTCATAATGTTGGCAAACTTAACAAACTCCTTTTATATAGTTTCTTAATATGATGAATTAAAAAAATTTAATTTAATGCTTCCATAAACAAATTATAATTCCACTTCACTTTGCTACACTAGGAAAAGAAGTTCTTTCTTCCCTGACGAAATGCAATGAAGATCAGAGATCCGGAAACTCACCAGTTAGTTATTAGGGATTAGGCTGGACTCCTTATCTCCACTTCGCTTCGTAAGGAGAGAAGTTAATTAAAGTCTATTAATAAGTGCTGCATAAAGTGTTGTAAGTTGAGGCTCTGCAATGGCTGCTGCTGCTAAAATTTCTTCCAACGCAACAGGAGCCAAATTTTCAGGGTCGCACTCGTCTGTTAGTACAGAAATAGCACAACAAGGCAATCCTAAATGGTTGGCTGCAATAACTTCTGGAACAGTGCTCATGCCAACAGCATCTGCACCTAATAAGTTAAGCATTTTATATTCTGCTCTGGTTTCCAAATTAGGACCAGGAACAGAAACATAAACGCCTTTTCTAAGCGTGATGTTTTTTTCTTTACCAATTTCTTCAATTAACTTATTGAGCTTTTTATTGTAAGCACAACTCATATCAGGAAATCTTGATCCTTCCTCATTATTGTTTTTACCAATTAATGGATTGGATGGAAACATATTTATATGATCAGTAATTAGCATTAGCTCACTTTTTTTAAAGGCTAAATTTACCGCTCCAGCAGCATTAGAAATGAGCAAATAATTTATCCCTAAGTTTTTCAATACTTTTACAGGATAAGCAATTTGTTTCATATCATAACCTTCATAATAATGAAACCTGCCTTGCATGGCTATTACAGTTTTACCATCAATTTTTCCATAAATTAATTTACCCACATGTGATTCTACCGTTGAAACAGGAAAATGAGGTATTTTATCATAAGAAATTTCTTTAACTATTTCAATTTTCTCAACTAATCCACCTAAGCCTGTTCCTAAAATTATTCCTACCATTGCATTTTCAACCCCTTGTCCTTTAATGAAGTTAAGTGTTTCTTTTAATTGATTTTCCATGAATTTATTGTATAAAAAAACTGCTTCAAAAATTTTTGAAGCAGTTTATAATGTGTGAGCTATTATCTTTAGTTATTAACTTTTCTACCTTTAGCAGCACTTTGGCTTTTTGTGCTTGCATTACTTTTCTTCATTTTGTATTTTAAGTAAGCACTTGCTCCTCCTGGCATAACATAATAAACTTTTCCGCCATAATTAATTTTACCTTTTCCGTTATTCCATTCTGCACCCATTAAATTATATCTTCCTCTGTTATTAGGATCTCCAAAAACTAAGTATTTATTATCATCCGTAGCATCAAAACTTACTGCAACTTTATTTTCATCAATTACTTTAACTACAACTCCAGGAGTTCCTTCTTTAATATAAATTTCATCTAAGGTTGCTGAACTTGAAACAATCAATTTACCATCTTGGTCAAACTCTTGAGCTTCATCAGTACGTTCTCCACGTTGTAAAACAATGTCTCTAGAAACAAAAAACTGTAGTTTTTTAATTCTTTCTTCAGTTAAGTTGTACTTTATTTTATCTTCATTTGTAAATGGAATGCTCGGGCTGCACGCGTATAAACTTGCTACAACAACCAACATCATTAAAT
>CAMPHX010000288.1 GCA_946886085.1 uncultured Flavobacteriales bacterium
ACTTTAATTGATATTTCTGCGAGATACATCACATTAGTAGAAGCATTGATAAAACAAGACTATCAAAAAATCATTCCTCTTTTAGTAATTGAATTTGGAGAGTATATGATGGATAAAAATGGAAGGTCTTCAAGAACAATTGTATTTGTATCACAATTGGCAACAATAGAAAGTGCTGATGATATGGAAGCTTTACTCAACTCATACGCATTGCCAATAGGTAGTTCTTCTATCAAAAGACACAGCAGCTTTAACATATCAGTAAATGGTTATGTGGGTTTAACAGGGGGTTGGGAGACAGCTTACGGTACTAAAAAAAATCAAACAAAAGGGAATATAGGTTTATCAGCACCAATCGGAATATCAGCTACATTTTGTAACGGATACTTAACACCTTTCGTGAGTTTTATAGACTTGGGTTCGATTGTAAATCAAAGATTGAATAATGACACAACCTCATATTCAAATTTGAAGTTTGAACATTTTTTTACACCAGGTATTGGTTTGTTTTTGAACTGCCCTAAATTACCAATTACAGCAGGTATTCATTTTAATTACATTCCAAATTTGAGAACCATTAAATATGAAAGTGGAAGTGCAACAATAACGGAGTCTAACAAAAGTGTTACAAGAATAAATTTTTCAGTTCTAGTGGATTTACCATTCTTTACTCTTTACAACAGAGAAAAAACGAGATAATGAAAAAAGAAAACGGACAAAGAACCACTGGTTATAACATCCCCTTCGCTGCCACCAGCGTCCAAGCTGGTGATATTTTATAGTACATAAAATAAAATCCTTTAACCCGGCATAGCTTCCTGCTAATTTTCTTCGTACCTTAAAAACTTCAGTAATGACGTTTATGTTTGTGATTGGTTTTGTGGGTTGGAAAATCCCTCGGAGTTTATGCTGAGCGTAGCCGAAGTAGGGGATTAAGGGGGGGCGTTTCAGGAATGACGTCCATCTTCCAAGCTATCCATTACTTTTAGGATAATGGCTGCGGCAGTTGTTAGTTCCTCATCGCTTATGCATAATGGTGGAGAGAGCCTAAAAGCAGTTGGTGTAGAAAGAAACCAAAAACCTATTACGCCTTCTTTTAAGCAATTGTCCACTACTTGTTGTACTACTTCAACCGCTTCCATTTCTATGGCAAAAAATAAGCCTGCTCTTCTTATTTCTTTTATTTTCGGGTGGTTTTGCAGTAACTCTTCTAACAACTGTCCTTTTCTTTCGGTTTGGGCTATCCAATCAGTCGTTTTTAACACAGTTAAACAAGCATTAGCAGCAGCAGCAATTACCGGATGTCCGCCAAAAGTAGTAATGTGCCCCAACACAGGGTTGTGCGTTAAGGTATGCATCATTTCATGCGAGGCAACAAAAGCTCCAATGGGCATTCCGCCTCCTAAGGCTTTTCCTAATGTGAGGATGTCCGGCACTACGTTATAATGCTCAAAAGCAAACATTTTTCCTGTCCTCCCCATCCCTACTTGCACTTCATCAAAAATTAATAACGCCCCTTTTTCGGTACATTTATTTCTCAATGCCTGTATAAACGCCATGGTAGGTTTTATCAATCCGGCATCTCCTTGTATGGTTTCTATAATAACACAAGCGGTGGCTTCAGTAATCACTTCTAAAGAAGCAATATCATTAAATTTAATAAAATCTACATTGGGCAATAAAGGTGTAAAAGCAGCTTTTTTAGTTTCGTTATTGGTAAAACTAAGCGAACCATGTGTGCTGCCATGGTAAGCCCCTTCGCAAGCAACAATATGCTTTCTTTGGGTAACTCTTTTGGCTAATTTAACGGCTGCTTCGTTGGCTTCCGTACCCGAATTAACGATATAAGAACACGAAAGTGATGCCGGTAAAATGGAAGCTAAATTTTCAGCTAAAGCCAATTGAGCATCTTGAATATACTCGCCATAAACCATTATATGTAAATATTTGTCGAGCTGTTCTTTAATGGCTTTCACTACTTCGGGATGGCGATGACCAATATTGTTTACTGCCACTCCGGCAATCATATCCATGTATTTTTTTCCGGATTTATCCCAAATATAAATGCCTTCTGCTTTTTCAACATCAATTAAATACGGACTTGGGTTGGTTTGTCCTTGTAGGTTTAAAAAAGTAGCTATTCGTTGCTGTTCCATCGGGTTATTCTAAAATTTCAATTGCATCTACACTCCATGCTTCGGCTTTCGCTGCAAAATAAGGTTTTAATTCACTCCAAAATTGTTTAAAAAAAGCTGATTTTCTGTAATTTTCTAAATGTGCTTCACTTTGCCAGTGGCTGTAAGTAAAAAATACGTTGACTTGCTTTTTATCTTTTAATAAGGAAAGGTGTTCCACTCCTTCAAAATGTCTAATGTGTTGTTTGTTGGCATTAAATTTTTCTAAAAAAGCAGGCACTTTTTCAGCTTGAAAAGTCATTTTTACTATTCTAATCATCAAATTGTATTCTTATGGTATCTTTAAATTCTATTCCGAACAAATCATTGGCTCTACCATTGTTGATGGCTATTTCAATAAAACCTGTTGAGCTAAATAGCGCTACGCGTTCTCCTTTAGGCACATCGTTATACGATTTAGAAATCTCACTAATGTTATAATCTGAGTCTCTAAAAAGGATATTAAACCCTCTTCCTTTACCAAATTCCTGAAACAGTTGTTTGGAGATATTGGTAATTACATTTCCGTAATGGTCTATATAAATGGCAATTCCTACAATGGTATTGTTTTCGGTTAAGGCTCTAAACATTTGTTTTGCATTGAGCTTTTTAAGTGGCTTTCCGAGCATTTCCATGGTTCCTCCTCTGGCAATATGGCAAGCTGCTTTTATAAACACATCTTTGGTAGGAAAAGTAATTAAATCGGTATCTAAGGAAAAATCTAATGCAATGGCTTTATTAGGAACGGTATCAAAAATCATTGAAAAAATGCCGTTATCAGCTCCAATAAAATATTGCTCTTTATATTGTATAACCACATGTGGCGAGTCAATATTAGCTTCAGAATCTACTCCAATAATGTGTATGGTTCCCGGAGGAAAATCTGCATAGCACGATTTGAGTAAAAAAGCTGTTTTTAGTAAATCGAAAGCAGGTATTTCGTGAGAAATATCAACAATAGTTGCCTGAGGGTAGTTTTTTAATATCGCACCTTTTACAGAAGCAACATAACTGTCTGTTGTACCTAAATCTGTTGTTAGTGTAATGATG
>CAMPHX010000289.1 GCA_946886085.1 uncultured Flavobacteriales bacterium
GAAACTATAAAAAAATTATTACTGGGATTAGGTATTTTATTAAGCCTACCTACACTCTCTCAGTATACGCGAGATGGCGAAATAAGGCCCAGGTTTTAATACCGAAATGGTTTTAAAAACATACTCGATTCTACACAAAGCCCTGCTGCTTTTGTTGATCAAAGAACAAGGTTAAATTTTGGCTATAAAACAGATGGCTACATTTTTAAAATTACCGTTCAAGATATTCGTGTGTGGGGTAGTCAGCCACAAACAGTAGGAACAGCTGCTCAACAAAATAATAATGGAGCCTACATTGCTGTTCATGAAGCTTGGGCAGAAGCATTGTTAAATGAAAAATGGTCGTTAAAATTTGGTCGACAAGAAATTGTTTATGATGACCACCGTATTTTTGGAGATTTAGGTTGGGCACAGCAATCAAGAGCTCACGATGCAGCTTTACTAAAATTTAAAAATGAAAAAACAAAAATAGATTTTGGTGTTGCTTACAATCAGGATAAAGCAGCACTTAGCGGTACAGATGCTCAATTTGGCACATACAAAGCCATGCAATACATGTGGTTAAACCATAAACTATCTGATAATTTTAATGCCAGCATTCTCTTTTTAAATTTAGGCAAAGAGCAATTAGATTATGATAGTTCAGGTGTCGCTCCGGGAACTGCTACTGTTTACTATAAAGATAATTATAGTCAAACTGCAGGAACCAGATTGGTTTACAAAAAAGATAAATTTCAATTAGCAGGTGCTTTTTACTACCAAATGGGTATTGATGGCAATAGAAATACTGTTTTCACTGATGTAGAAGGCGAATATAACAGAGAAATTCAGGCCATAAATGTTAGATTGGAAGTGAATTATAAAATCTCGGAAAAATTTGCTCTACATACAGGTTTTGAACACCTCAGCGGACAAAGTCAAACCGATACTTCTTTTAGCTACAGAACGGTAAGTCATTCATTTACTCCTCATTTTGGTACTAACCACAAATTTAATGGCTACATGGACTACTTCTATGTTGGCAATCATATTGGTTCTGTTGGTTTAAATGATGCTTTTTTTGGCTTAAAATACACGCATAAAAAGTTTTGGATAGGAGCTGATGTTCACTATTTTTTAGCTGCTGAAGAAGTACGTGATGGCTACAAAATTCAATTAGACAATAATGCTGCAATTGCTGCAGGAACACCACTTTCTGAAGTTGACCAACTTCAAGCAATGGATAGCTATTTAGGAACAGAAATAGATTTTACATTAGGTTTTAAACTTTCTAAAGGTGTAGATGTTAAAGGCGGATATTCTGTATTGATAAACACCGAAACCTTATCTTATTTAAAAGGCGTTACAGATGCTAATGGTAGAGGTATTGAAGGTACTCATAACGGATGGGGTTGGTTAATGTTAACCATTAAACCAAAATTTATTACTGGAGAAGAGAAAAAAGAAACTCCAACCCTTAATTAAAAAAATATTCGTCTTATGATAAGCATCATAAACAAAAAGAATTTTCATAGCTACATTTGCTTAGTTTTAGAGTAACCGTAAGTAGTTTACAAAAACATGTAGTTTTTTAGTTAGGTCAAAAGGTCGCACACCTCTCAGGTTGCGGCCTTTTTGGTTATTCAAAACCTGAGTTTGAAGTATGATGTATATCATATCTTTTAAAATTGTTTAAAATTAACTTTGTTAGACAAGCCTTTAACAAGTTAATGCAAACAACTATTTCCATATCATCCATTCTAATTATTAGTGCATTATCAGGATGCGTTAAAAATGCTATTGAACCCGTTGAACCCACTCCAACTACTACAAATACGATAACTGATGAAAACATTACTTACAACAAAAACATTAAACCTATAATAGACCAAAATTGCGGTGGTTGCCATCATCCACAAACATTAAACATACTGCCTTCTTTAACTAATTACGAAGAAGTAAAATTTGAAGCTAAAAACGGCACACTGGTTTCTACTATTTTTGATGCCAATCCACGGTTAATGCCGCCTTCAAATCCGCTAATAAACAATGAAAAAGAATTAATAACCAAATGGATAAACCTGTATTATCCTAAATAATAAAAACCCATGTCAAAACCTATCCAACTATTATTGCTTCTGCTAATTGTATTAAGTGGTTGTAAAAAAGAAAAGAACATTACTCCTTTCAGTCCCGAAGAAGATTTTTATGGAGATTATAATCCTACTTACATTTCTCCTCCTAGCCTCACCTACTTGCCTCCAATGAGAAATCCGGAATTTAATAAAATGAGTGCTGAAGGTGTTGCTCTCGGGAAAAGTTTATATTACGACAAAATATTGAGTACCAACGGACTTTCTTGCTCTTCTTGCCATTTAAAAGAAGAATCATATTCCATTTCTATTATGGGTCCCACAGGAACAGCAGTGCTTCCACATGTAAACATTGGTTGGCATCAATATCATGGTTGGAATGGTGGTGAGCATCATTTGGATGATGTTGCTCTTGCAGATTTAGCCGAAGGCAATCCTTTTCTAAACGCCAATAACGATAGCATTCTCAATAGATTTAAGAGAAATGAATTCTATCAAAAAGCTTTTTGGAAAACTTTTGGGATAAAAATTACCGAATTAACTACTCCCGAAAGACAACAATACATCAGCTATGCACTAGCTCAATTTATGCGTAGCATGGTTTCCGGAGATGCTAAATTTGATAAATACATGCGTGGAGAAGTTGCATTAACTTCTTCTGAAATGAATGGCTTTGTTGTTTATATGGACGACAACCGTGGAGATTGTTACCACTGCCACGGAAGTGCAGGAAATCCATTATGGACTGATGGTGAATTTCATAACAATGCTTTAAACAACTCTTTTACTGGGGTTGACCAAGGAAGATTTTTAGTTACCGGAAACCCTGCGGATATGGGAAAATTTAGAACTCCAACATTGAGAAACATTGCATTAACAGCTCCTTATATGCACGACAATCATTTTGCAACGTTAGCAGAAGTTATCAATTTTTATAGTAGTGGATTGCAACAATCGTCAACTGTAGATCCGCTAATGACACATATTAATCAAGGAGGAGCTCAATTATCTGCATCCGACAAAACAGATTTATTAGCATTTTTACATACCCTAACCGATTCTACATTTATTAATAACCCTGCTTTTTACTGATTTATATCATTTTTTAAACTGCAAATCAGCAGTAATTTTATCAAAAAAGAAATATTGATG
>CAMPHX010000290.1 GCA_946886085.1 uncultured Flavobacteriales bacterium
ATAATAATATTTGCAAGTGTTGTAAAAAGTGATACATTTGCACTCCCAAAATTTGGGAAATGTACTTTGGCCCGTTCGTCTAGGGGTTAGGACGCCAGGTTTTCATCCTGGAAACAGGGGTTCGATTCCCCTACGGGCTGCGAAGAACCGCTTGAATTTACCAAAGTCAAGCGGTTCTTAGTTTTTACAAGGTCTCCAAAATTCAAACAACCCCTACAGGAAGCAAATAATTGCCAAAATGTTTCACAAATGTTTCAGTAAATCGCAATGTTTCAGTCGGTGTATTTTCACAAATTATGTGGGTGTAACTTGACGTAAATAAACTTCAGATTAGAGCGTCCCTTTTGCTAAAATTTTCGTCTAGTAAAGATAGTGAAATGAATCGACTAAGCCATAAGAAATCTCTATAGATTTTCTTTGTTTGGTAAGACAAATGTAGAAATTTCTTTGAAACTGATTCTGTTACAAAAAATCTATTGTATAATGGGACGTAAAGTATATGACGTAACTAAAACTAATGATGGATGGAAAAGTACCGCAAGAGGCGGTGAGCGTGCAAGTGCTGTAGGCGACACCAAAGAAGAAGTAGTTCAAAGAGCTGCTGAAATTGCAAGAAATCAATCTGGGGATACCCAAGTTGTAATCCATAAATCTGATGGAACGATTCAAAGTGAAAGAACCTATGGGAATGATCCATATCCCCCAAAAGGTTAATTGGTAGGCAATCCAAATGAGTAAGGAGGGCTAAGCCCTCCTTACTTGTTATTTATAATGTTAAAAATTATTAGATTAAATTTTAGACACCTATTAAAATTGGTTTGTATGTTTAGTTAAAGTAGTTAAGCAGCTTCAATTTAGATGAACTAGCAAAAAGCTTTCAACCCATTGACTATTTTAATTTGTTAAATTAGAACTTGTTCCTCCTGAACTTTCTGTTGAATTAATGTCTTTTGATTTTGGATTACTAATAACTGTTTTATTTATTTGGATATGTGTTGCTTTAAGTTTAGTATTGTTGGGTAACTTTCCTTTGTCACTAGCTTCTATTAATTTTATTGCAGCATTTTTAATATCAGAATAGAAATCTTCAAGAATAATAAATATACTGCCATCGGTATGTTCATAAAAGTTTTCAGGGATTCCATTAGTTTGATGTCTTTTTTCGGAGAGTCTAATTCTATTATCTGTTGGTTTTAAATTATGAACCATACCACATCTAAGATCATGATATAAATCTATATTGGAATTCGCCTTAGCATATTTTTCATACTTTTTCCCCAACAATTTTAAACCATCTCTAAATCTTTTTGTAGTTATTCTTGATCTTTTACTATCCTCTATTTCGTTAACATTAAAAGGATGTTGATCAGCGCTTGCACCAAGAAATTCTATAGCAGTTACCAATAATAAAAACTTAATAAATGGAGCTCCATTACAATTGTTTATTATTACATCAAGTTCTTTAATAATAACTGCATCTATCGTATCTAAAGCATTAAGTTTTGTTGTCATATATTTTAAATAATTATTTATTACCAGTTTATTACTTCCAATTGTAAACTAATGATCATGATTCTCCTCCATATCAAAAGTCCACAACACATCATTTTTTGTTACAAAAAAATGACTTTTACAGCCCTTTTTTCTCCAAATGGAAGGCTTAATAGATATAATGTTGTTATCAATTATTTTATAATTCCATGAAGGATATGTGTCAGGCAAAGTATTAAGATGTATAATGCTTCCACATCCACACGGACACATAAAACCTAGCATCCAATAACATCCCTCATCTCCAACAACATATATAGAATCCTTCTTAATACTATCTGGCATATCTGATATGTAAACAACATCTTTAAAATGTGGTGTTAATAATGTAAAATTGGTTTGGCTAGTAATAATACCAACCTCATTCTTAGCTTTCTTTCTGCTAAACCAAGAAAATAATTTCTTTACCCTTTTCCACATAATCAACTAAGTTCAGGCATGTTTAACAAAGGCTGTATTGTCCCTTTACCAATATGCTTTAATAAATATTCATCGGGATCCCCTTCTTCTTCATACTGGATGTACCCATCAGACAAACTTAATCTAGTAACTGCAAATTCACGACTATCATCATGTCTGAATGGATGTATTCTTGCAAGAAACTCATTTACAGCCATACTTGCTATTTGCATATTTACACTAATTACAGCTGGACTGTCTACGTTTACGTTTGTAATATATCCTGACTTTTTTTGTTCTTCATAATCTTCAATTGAAGTCCTGTACATACTTGCTGCCCTTAACTCTTCAGAATTATATACTCCTCTTGATTGTAGTGATCCTCCTCCTGCTTGGAGATAATGAATGGTTCCACAAATTTGATCTATTCCTCCTTTACCATCAGCTATAAGTTTAACCCCCAAATCCAAATAAGGAATAAGATAAAATGTTGAAATTTGGTTTAATAGGTGTCGCCCATCTACTGAATCAACACATCCAAATAATAAATCACATGAATTTAGTTCATAAATAACATCTTTATTATCATAAATATTTTCACTAAAAGCTTTAACCTTGGTGCCCAAATCCATTTTAATAATAGCATCTTTTAATACTTCTACTTTCTTTTTTTCTAATTTTGCATCTTCTTTTGTTGTATTTAATATTCTATTCAAATTTTTTTCTTCAACAACATCTGGATCTACGAGAACAATTTCACCAACACCTAATCTCACTATTTGCTCTACAACAGGACTGCCTGTTCCAGAACAGCCTACAACACCAATTTTAAGGGTATTTAATAGTTTTGTTGTCCCTGCACCAAATGTTTGAGCTGTTCTTCTTTCAAATTCCCTAATGTCAGATTCAAAATGTTTATGAAAAAATTGTAAGTCGTCTCCAATAACACTAATTCTATCTATTTGAATAAATTTTAGATTGCTAGTAATAACTCTACCGAATAAAAATCCATCAGGAAGCATTACCACGCTGGCATGTGGACCTTCTCCATCAATCCAACCATAAACCGATGAAAATAATTCACGGTCGGAAATACAATCAGTTTGTGAAAAATCTCTAAATCCTGATGGGTGGCTATGAAATTTAACAATAGCCCAACCCTTTTTTTCTGATTCAATCAGAAGATCCTCTATCAAACTTGTAGACCAATTGACCTGATCACTTTCACGAACAAAACAATGGTCATACGGGATCAGTGTGAGTTT
>CAMPHX010000291.1 GCA_946886085.1 uncultured Flavobacteriales bacterium
CAATAGAAATTCTGATAATTTAATTATATCAGACATTCGTCTGCAAAATGGTGCAAACTCTCAGTTTAGAATTAATGTGGATGGACTTTCAGGAAATCAGCATAGTAATGTAGAAATTAGAGCAGGAGATAGTATTTACATTTTTTTAGAAGTAACCATAGATCCTAATAGTGTGCTTTCTCCCTTTGTTGTGGAAGAACAGTTGCTTTTTTCCACTAATGGCAACAATCAAAAAGTGCATTTAATGGCTTGGGGACAAAATGCACATTATTTTACACCTAAAAAATATGTAAATGGTTTACCACCTTATTCTTGTTTAGATGGAGACTGTTCGGGCAGTTTATCACCCGTAACGGCTAATTGGGTAAACGATAAGCCTTATGTTATTGTGGGGTATTTAGTTATAGATTCTTTAGATAAATTAGTAATAGATCCGGGAGTGAAAGTACATTTACATAATAATTCAGGCTTGTGGGTATATAAAGATGGTAATTTGGTGGTTAATGGAACACCATCAGATCCGGTTGTTTTTCAGGGAACAAGGTTAGAATATACTTATCAGGATATTTCGGGACAATGGGATAGGATATGGATAAATGAAGGAAGTGCTGATAATGTTATTAATCATGCTATTATTAAAAATGCTTTTATAGGAATTCAGGCAGAACCTTTGCCTTTTAACCCAACCGCACCAACAAGTACCAATAAATTAAGATTAAATGGTTGCGAAATAACCAATTCAGCAGCGGTAAATTTATTAGCTACTAATTACCAAATAACAGATAGTAACTCATTAATTACCCAAGCAGGTCAGTCAAGTATTTTTTTAAGAGGAGGAGGGAATTATAAATTTTATCATACCACAATTGCTAATTTTTGGGATCAAGGAACAAGAGATGCATCAGCCGTTTTTCTTCAAAACTATTACCAAGATATTAATGGAAATGTACAGGTAAGAGATATAGATTCAGCTGTTTTTGTAAATACTATTATTGAAGGAAATAATGAAATAGAATTCGATACAGATGTATTAGCACCGGGAGTTATTAATTTTAAAATTGACCATTCCATTGTTCGTTCTACTAAGAGCTTAGCAGGAGCAAATTATGTAGGGATAATTCAAAACCCTTCAATTGCCGTTTTTAATAATTATTTATTAAACGATTACCGTCTGTGGGTTTCATCTCCAGCTGTAAATGCAGGAAAAAATGCAGGAGTAACTATCGATATTTTAGGTAATCCCCGTACATTACCGTATGATTTAGGTGCTTACGAAAATTAATTGCACCTTACCTAAATAAGCATTAAATTTGCCTTTTTTAAATTTATAATCAATGAATTACAAATCATTTTTAGCATTAACTATAGCTGTAATTATTTCTTTTTCAGCTCAATCTCAAGATAAAGTCGTTGTAAAAAGAGCTGCAAGTTTGTTCGATAAATATAATTTTATTGAAGCTCTTGACGAGTACCTTGCTCTTCTAGAAGAAACTCCCGATGACATGTTGTTTAACTACCGAGTAGGAGTATGTTACTTAAATACCAACATAGATAAGTCTAATGCAGTAAGTTATTTAGAAAAAGTGGTGAAAAGCGAAAAACCTAATCCAACAGCTTTTTATTTATTGGGAAGAGCCTACCATTATGCTTATCGTTTTAGCGATGCCATAAATATGTTTGAGCAATTTAGAGAGTTGAACAAAGGAGATGTAATTTCTGCGGAAGATGTAGCTAAACAAATAGAGTATTGCTATAATGCTATTGAATTGATGAAATTCCAATTAGATGTTTCTTTTACTAATTTAGGGAGTCAAATTAATTCTTCAGGACCAGATTATTATCCATTTGTTCCTCAAGATGAATCTTTTATAGTTTATAATTCCAGAAGGGATGATGGAAGTATGAAAATGGAAAATGGTAATTATTTTTCAGAAATATACATATCAAAAGCTAAAAATGGCGAATTTCAAAAAGCAAGAAAATTAGATCAAAATATTAATATGCTTAATGGGAATGAAGAGGTTGTGGGTTTATCAGCGGATGGTAAATACATTCTTTTTTATTTTGAAAATGATAATCACTATGGAGATTTGTTTATTGCAGAATTAGCTGATGAAAAAGTGATTAATTTAGAAAAACTGCCAGCTGAAATTAATTCAGCAGATCATGAAATAGCAGCTTCCATTGCTGCTGATGGAAATGAAGTATATTTTGCCAGTAACAGAGATGGTGGTTATGGAGGTGTTGATATTTATGTAACGAAGAAGTTACCTAATGGAAAATGGGGGTTGCCACAAAATTTAGGACCAACCATTAATACCAAATTCGATGAAGATTTTCCTAATATATCTAATGATGGTAAAACCTTATATTTTAGTTCTAAGGGACATACCAGCATGGGTGGTTACGATATTTTCAAAGCTTCTTGGGATAATGTAAAAAGAATTTGGACGACTGTTAAAAATATTGGTTACCCAATTAATACTCCTGAAGATAATATGAATTACAGAGAATCTAAATCTGGAAGAACAGGTTATATTTCTACATTAAGAGCAGGCGGATTAGGAGATTTGGATATTTATAGTGTAACTTTTAATGAAGTTGACCCTGAATATACTGTTGTTAAAGGGTTTATAACTACTTCAGATTCTTCTCACATATTTACTGATGCAGCTATTTCTGTATTAGATTTACAAATTGATGAAGAGTATGGGTCATATTTACCGAACCCTAATACAGGAAGGTTTATCATTATTTTACCACCGGGTAAATTTAATTTGTTAGTAGAAGTTCCTGGTTATAAATTGTATATGGAAGATATTGAAATTTACGGTAAAGACGCATATAGAAGTAATATATCAAAAGACATAGTGTTACAGAAAGATTAAATTTAAAACTCCAAATCTAACTTCTGTTGTGTAGGAAATAAGTTATAGGATTTTCTATGGTAAGGAGTAATACCATATTTAACAATACTTTCTCTGTGCTTTTTTGTAGGATAAGCTTTATTTTTATTCCAATCATAAACAGGAAATTTTTGGTGCATTTTTTCTAAAAACTCATCCCTGTATGTTTTCGCTAAAATTGATGCAGCTGCAATAGATAAAAATCTTGCATCTCCTTTAATAATACATTTGTGTGGAATAGAAGGGTAGGGAGTAAATCTATTTCCATCAATTAAAAGTAACTCGGGTGTGGTGTTAAGTTGCTCAAC
>CAMPHX010000292.1 GCA_946886085.1 uncultured Flavobacteriales bacterium
CTAAAATGGTGATGGAAAATTTAAAAGCAGTGTTGGCTGCTGCGGAAATGGGTTTTGAAAATGTAATAAAAACAAGCATATTCATTTCAAATATGGATAATTTTGCACAAATTAATGAAGTGTATGGAAGCTACTTTATTTCAGATTTTCCGGCAAGAGAAACCGTTGAGGTAGCTTGTTTGCCTAAAAATGTGAATGTGGAGATTTCTGTTATCGCTGCTAAATAAAAGTTATTAATGATAGAAAACGAAGAGGTAATTGAAGTAATTGGAGCAAGGGTACATAACCTTAAAGATGTTTCTATAAAAATTCCCAGAAACCAATTAGTGGTAATGACAGGAGTGAGTGGGAGCGGAAAATCTTCTTTAGCTTTTGATACTATTTATGCTGAAGGACAACGTAGGTACTTAGAGACTTTCTCGGCTTATGCACGTCAGTTTTTGGGGACAATGGAACGTCCGGATGTGGATAAAATTAATGGACTTAGTCCTGTTATTGCCATTGAGCAAAAAACTATCAGTAAAAATCCTCGTTCAACCGTAGGAACTATTACCGAAATTTATGATTTTTTTAGGTTGCTTTATGCTAGAGTAGCCAATGCTTACTCGTATAATACGGGTGAATTAATGGTAAAATTTACCACTAACCAAATTGTAGATTTAATTGTAGAGCAATATCAAGGAAAGAAAATTTTGTTGTTGGCACCTATTATTAAAGGTAGAAAAGGACATTATAAAGAGTTGTTTGCTCAATTTATGAAGCAAGGGTTTTTAAAAGTCCGTATTGATGGCGAGCTAATGGAAATGCATCCTAAAATGCAACTCGATAGGTATAAAATTCATGATATTGAATTAGTGGTAGATCAGCTTAAAGTTAAAAATGAAGATTACCAACGCATACTTGCTTCTGTAGAAACTACTTTGAAGTTGGGTGATGATAGTTTAATGGTTTATGAATTTCAGGTGGAAGAAGACAAAAAGAATCCTCCAAAATTTAGGTTGTTGAGTAAGAAATTAATGTGCCCTACTACAGGAATTTCGTACAATGAGCCTGAACCAAATTTGTTTTCTTTCAACTCGCCTTATGGAGCATGTAAAAAATGTAGCGGTTTAGGTCAGGTTTCAGAAATTGATATTAAAAAAGTGATACCCAATCCTAAATTGAGTATTAAAAAAGGCGGTATTGCACCTTTGGGAGATTACAAAAATAATTGGGCTTTTAAACAGATTGAAGGTATAGCTGCTCATTTTGGGTTTACCGTAAACACACCTTTAAGTGAAATTGAAGAAGAAGCGTTAGATTGTTTGCTCTACGGTTCTTCAGAACCTATTAACATGATGCATGAGGTGGATGGTCAGACAAAAAATTACCAATTGGATTTTGAAGGTGTAATTAACATTGTATTGCGACAATTAGAAGAAAAATCTTCTCCATCATTAACCA
Organism: uncultured Flavobacteriales bacterium; assembly: GCA_946886085.1. The sequence continues at coordinate 1,444 of CAMPHX010000292.1, forward strand.
GATGGGCAAGTAGTTTTATGAACAAAATTAATTGTCCGGATTGTGGTGGAAGCAGATTGAAAAAAGAAGCCTTATATTTTAAAATTGACGATAAAAATATTGGTGAAATTGCTGCAAAAGATTTAAGTGAGTTGGGAAAATGGACTGTGAAAATTGATAAAAACCGTAAGCAGTTTTTTGGTGAAAAGCACGAAATAGCAGAAGAGATTTTAAAAGAAATAAGCAAACGATTACAATTTTTGTTGGATGTAGGATTAGATTATTTAACACTTAATAGACCATCTGCAACATTATCAGGAGGAGAGGCTCAACGAATTAGGTTGGCTACACAAATTGGTTCTCAATTGGTAAATGTGTTATATATTTTAGATGAACCAAGTATAGGCTTGCATCAAAGAGATAATCAGCGATTGATAAATTCACTGAAAGAATTGAGAGATGTTGGCAATTCTATTATTGTTGTGGAACATGATAAAGATATTATGTTGGCTTCAGATTATATTATAGACATAGGACCAAAAGCAGGTAAACATGGAGGGTATGTAGTTGCAGCAGCTACACCAAAAGAATTTTTAAAACTTTCTACCAATACGGCAGCATTTTTAAATCATCAAATAAATATTGATGTTCCCAAAAAACGAAGAAAAGGAAATGGCAATTTTATTGAGCTTGGTGGTGCTTCCGGTAATAACTTAAAAAATGTAAACTTAAAACTTCCGTTGGGAGTGTTTGTTTGTGTTACAGGTGTTTCGGGTAGTGGAAAATCTACGTTGATTAACGAAACATTGTATCCAATTATAAACCAACATATTTATAAAGCCGTTAAAAAACCGTTGCCTTACAAAACAATAAAAGGTTTGGAACATATTGATAAGATTATAGATGTTAGTCAGACACCAATAGGAAGAACTCCTCGTTCTAATCCGGCAACCTATTCAAATGTTTTTACAGATATACGTTTATTATTTAGCAACTTGCCAGAAGCTAAAATAAGAGGTTACAAACCAGGCAGGTTTTCTTTTAATGTTAAAGGAGGAAGGTGTGAAAGTTGTCAAGGAGCGGGAGTAAAAACCATAGAGATGAATTTTTTACCCGATGTTTATGTAATGTGTGATGAGTGTAATGGTAAAAGATATAACAGAGAAACGTTAGAAGTAAGGTATAAAGGAAAATCTATAAGCGATGTGTTGAATATGAGTATTGAACAAGCAGTAGTTTTCTTTGAAAATCATCCTAATATTTTACAGAAAATAAAAACGTTAAATGATGTTGGTTTGGGCTATATAAATTTAGGACAACCATCAACAACACTTTCGGGAGGAGAAGCACAACGTGTAAAATTAGCTGCTGAATTAGCTAAACGACAAACAGGTAAAACACTGTATATTTTAGATGAGCCATCAACAGGTTTGCATTTTGAAGATATTAAAGTATTGTTGGACGTTCTAAATAAATTAGTTGATATAGGCAATACGGTGTTGGTGGTAGAACATAATATGGACATTATTAAAGTAGCAGATTATATTGTAGATGTTGGTCCGGAAGGCGGACAAGAAGGAGGGAAGATTGTTGCCGAAGGAACACCAGAACAATTGGTGAAAAATAAAAAGAGCTATACTGCTAGTTTTTTAAAAGAAGAGTTGAAGTAGTTGGAAAATTTACTCAAAATGGAATTTATAGAGTTACCTTTAAACAGTTTCATTAACTAAAAGATAAAAAAACATAAATTTGCCGACTTACCAAATAAAAAAACATTCATGGGAAA
>CAMPHX010000293.1 GCA_946886085.1 uncultured Flavobacteriales bacterium
ATTAAATTATTTAAAAATGACTTATTTACCTGGGTCATATCCTAATTTTTTTAAAACGGCATCGCTTTTATTCAATTTAGGATTAGTATATAACATAGTTAAACCACTTGATTTATCAAAGATAATATCGTATCCACCCATACTTGCTACATCATTTATAGCATTGTAAATTTTATCTTGAATTGGTTTAACTAGTTCCTGTCTTTTCTTAAAAAGTTCTCCATCAACACCAAATTTTTGTTTTTGATATTCTTTGGCTTCTTTTTCTTTCTTAATAATTTCCTCTTCTCTCTTTGTTTTCATTTCATCTGTAAGCAAAATTTGCTCTGCCTGATAATTTTTATACAACTTATCTATTTCAGCATATCTTCTTTCTAATTGTTTTTGCCATTCTATAGACAATTTATCTAATTCCTCTTGAGCTTCTTTATATTCAGGAATATTTTGTAAAACATATTCCGAATCTACATAACCTATTTTTTGAGCAGAAAGTGTAAAAGCACTACTTAATAATACTATTACTACTAATGATTTTAATATTGTTTTCATATGTTTATATTTTAAAGTTTTAAATCAGTCATATGGAACTCGCCATAAATAATCATCACTTTGTGTGACAAATTATTGTAATAGCTCATTTCATAATTCAATTTTTTTAATTGTTTAACATAAAAGTTTACCAACCATTAAGGCTTCCTCCAATACTAAAGTGAATTTCTGTTCTGCTGTTCGGGTCTGTTCTTCCGGGAATATCATCAAATCTATACCCCCAATCAAGACCTAACAATCCAAACATTGGCATAAAAATTCTGATACCAACTCCAGCAGATTTATTCACTTCAAATGGGTTGGATTTACCAAAGGTTGCCCATGAGTTACCTGCTTCTCCAAAAACTAAGCCATAAATTGTAGCACTTGGGTTCAATGAAAATGGATAACGTAGCTCTGCTGTATATTTAACTACCGTTGTTGCTCCAGTAGTTGGCGACAACGTTCCATTACCATAACCTCTTAATGCTATAATTTCTCTACCATCCAAATTAAAGCCTGTCAATCCATCTCCCCCTAAATAATATCTATTAAACGGTGATGTTCCTAAGCTTTTATTAAATGCTCCTAAATAACCAAACCCAAACTTAGTATGTAATACTAAAGAGCGTTTCTCTCCTGCCAATCTGGAAAACCAAGAAGTTTGGAAAGTCCATTGGTGAAACTCAACATATTTGTTTTTTTCTTGGATAGACATAGATGCATAATCGGTGTCGTCTGGTCTAAAATAAGAATATGGCAAAGTATGTTTTAACGATAAGGTAACACTAGAACCCGAACGAGGATAAATCGGTTGGTCAATAGAGTTTCTAGATAAAACATGTCTGAAGTTTAGGTTATTTGCAAATCCATCAGAAAAAATAAAGATAGAACCATAATTCTGAAGAACATAATATTGATATGCTGCTTCATTATATAAAGTAAAATAATCGTCAGGCACTTTTAATCTTCTTCCTAAACCTACAGAAATACCATACATTTTCATGAAAGAACGAGAGTCTCCACTTCCAAAACCAAAGTTGGAATGATTTAAACTAATGCTTAATGAATTTGGTTTTCTTCCTCCAAGCCATGGCTCCATAAACGATAAACTGTAGCTTTGATAACCGGTTCCACTTGATTGAGCTCTTAAACTTAATTTTTGTCCATCTCCTGATGGTAAAGGTCTCCAAGCACTTCCTTTAAAGAAATTCTTTGCAGAGAAATTGTTAAAAGAAACTCCTAACGTTCCGATAACCCTTCCGGCTCCCCAACCTCCTGATAACTCAATTTGATCGGATGGTTTTTCTTCAACAACATATTCAATATCTACCGTACCGTCTTCTTGGTTTGGTTTTGGTTTTACATCTAACGTTTCCGGATTAAAGTATCCTAATTGAGCTAATTCTCTTTGTGTTCTGATGATGTCTGCTCTACTAAACAATTGACCGGGAGAAGTTCTAATTTCTCTTCTAATTACATGGTCTTTCGTTTTTTCATTACCTACAACAGTTATTTTATTAATAGTAGCTTGTTTCCCTTCATAGATTCTCAATTCTAAATCTATCGAATCGTTTTCAACTCTTACTTCTACCGGATTGACTTGAAAAAACAAATAACCGTTATCCATATATAAAGAGCTGATATCTCTACCACTTTGGTTCATAAACAATTTAGCTTCCAATGTTTTTTTGTTATAAACCTCTCCTTTTTGAATATCTAAAATTTTATCTAATTCTTTTGATGAATGGATACTATTTCCTACCCATTTGATTTCCCTAAAATAATATTTGTTACCCTCTTCTACTTCAATATGGATTGCAACTAATTTATCGTTTACTTTATAAACAGAATCGCTAACTATACGAGCATCTCTATATCCTTTTTCATTATATTTTTGAACAATATTAGGTTTACTTTCTTCGTATTTACTAGGAACAAATTTTGACAGAGTGAAAATATTATAAAATCGTTTTCTTTTTACATTTTTAAGGCTTCTTCTTAACTTACCAGATTTAATATTTTCATTACCGGAAAAGGTAATGTCTTTTATTTTGGTTCTTTTGTTTCTATCAATTTCTATAGTTAAAACTACATTATTCAACCTTGCGGTATCAGCCTCTTGAGTAATTTTAACATCTGTATTTAAAAATCCTTTAGCAACAAAATAGGATTTTATTTTGTTTTTGGTATTCATTAATAAGTTTTCATTTACCACCATGCCTGTTGTGAGTAAAATCTCTTCTCTTAATGCTTTTTGTTTGCCTTTTTTAATACCTTTAAATTTAAACTTATACAGCCTGGGAAGTTCCTTTACGTTAATATTTAAAAATATTTTAGTGCCTTCAATTTTAACAGCTCTTACTTCAATCTCACTAAAAAGATTTTGATCCCAAAGTTTCTTAATCGCACCTGTAACAGCATCTCCAGGCACTTTAATTTCTTGTCCTACAACAAACCCCGATAAGGAAATAATGGCTTGTCCGCTAAAAGATTCTGCTCCCGAAACTGTTATTCCGCCAATTTCGTAGGTTTTTGGTGAAGCATAATTTAATTTATCTAACTCACTTGAAAAAGAAAATTGAGCACTTAAAGCTAATGGTAATAACAAGAGCGTAGCTAAAATAATTTTTATAGAAGCTTTATTAAGTTTTATTAATATGTTATTTACC
>CAMPHX010000294.1 GCA_946886085.1 uncultured Flavobacteriales bacterium
TGCTTACTTTGTAAACTTAAGTAGCATCCACAATAATGCTATAGAATTTAAAGGTGAAATTACCGGACCATCATCAACTGTAGCAACTATGGTTACTACTTTAAACAATTTAATTTCTCAGCATTAATTCTTGACTTAGATATTATAAATCCAATCAAATTTATCTGCTACTCTCCCTCTTTTAATCTCTTCAATTGATTTTGCTATATTATTAGAAACAGTTCTATTTTCAATTGGAGACAACTCAAAACGTTCGTCTTCGTAAGTTATAGAAGCAATTTGTGCAATTGTAGCAGCTGTTCCTGTTCCAAAAGCATCTTGCAATTTGTTGTTTCTAGCTGCTTCAACAACTTCTTTTACAGCCACTCTTCTTTCTTCTACTTCCAAACCTAACTCTTTAGCTAATTTTATTACACTATCGCGAGTAATTCCTGACAAGGTGGTATTTAATGCTATAGAAGGTGTAATTAATTTATTATCAATTAAAAACATTACATTCATTGTTCCTGATTCTTCTATATATTCATGTGTTTTTGCATCCGTCCAAATAAGTTGTTTAAAACCTTTTTCCTGCCCTAATTTAGCCGGATAAAGTGCTGCAGCATAATTTCCTGCTGCCTTAGCAAAACCAACACCACCTTCGGCTGCTCTAGAAAAATTCGATTCAATTTTAACATCTACCGGACCTGTATAATATGAACTTACCGGAGAGGTAATAATCATAAATTTATATTCTTCTGCCGGTCTTACTCCTAACAATTCTTCGCTAGCAAAAATAAAAGGTCTTATATATAAAGAACATCCCTCATTTTGAGGAACCCAATCTGCATCTAACTGCACTAATTGATGGATAGCATCCATAAAAAGTTCTTCCGGAACTTCAGGCATACAAAGCCTTTTGGCAGAAACATTTATTCTTTTTGCATTTTCTTTTGGTCTAAATAACAATACCTTTCCATCATCATTTTTGTAAGCTTTCATTCCTTCAAAAACTGCCTGACCATAATGAATTGCTGCACAAGCAGGGCTTAATGAAATTGGAGCATAAGGCTCAATTCTTAAGTCTTGCCACTCGCCATTTTTATATTCTGCCACAAACATGTGGTCAGAAAATTGTTTTCCAAATTGTATATTATTGAAATCAACCGACTGAATCTTAGATGTTTTTGTTTTCTCTATCTTAATATTACTTACTGCATCCATCATTTAAAAAATCCTTTTTTTTGTAGGCATAAATTTACTATTTTTTATTGTATTGAATCATGATTTTTATTTGGTTCTTTAGATCTTGTACTAAAGAATTGTTTCTCTATACGTTGTAAAGAAAAATAATTATTTTTTTTTATGCTGAAATTTTTTGTTGAGCCAATTTCAACGCATTCTGAAATTGTTCTTCTTGATTGATATGTGTATTGTCTAACACAACAGCATTTTCAGCTTGAATAAGTGGGTTTTCTGTTCTGCTGGTATCATCGCCATCACGAGAAACAATATTTTTCAGTACCTCATCATAAGAGATATCATCTCCTTTGGCTTTTAACTCGTCATACCTTCTTTGAGCTCTTACTTCAAAATCGGCTGTCATAAAAATTTTAAGTTCTGCATCAGGAAAAACAACAGAACCAATATCTCTACCATCCATTACCAAACCTTTGTTCACTCCCATTTTTCTTTGCAATTCTACCATTTTAGTTCGTACTTGTTTTACTTTGGCTATTCTGCTTACTAAACCAGAGACTTCAATACCCCTAATTTGTTGCTCTACATTTTCGTTATTAAGACAAGTTTCCGAACTATTTTTTTCTGCATTAAATGAAAAAGAAACATCAATGTTATCCAAATCATCAATTAACTTTTGTTCATCAAAAAAATCTTCTCCAATATATCCTTTTCGGAGAGCGTATAAAGCAACAGCTCTGTACATTGCTCCCGTATCAATATAAATATAGTTTAATGCTTTAGCCAATTGTTTTGCCAATGTACTTTTTCCACAAGAAGAGTAACCATCAATGGCTATAATAATTTTTTTCATGTGTTTATATTTATTTATTTTTTATCGGACACATGGAACTCCCTTTATAATCATACTTCTGTGTGAGAATTTTTTACTCATGGTCGTTTCATTCTTCGCTTTGTTTGTCTTTTTTGCTTTTTCGGGATTTTTTTTGAGCTTTTTCTTCTGGAATCACCACCTGATTCTTTTTGTAATAATCTGAAATAGTGGTAGTAATGGTAAAATGGTTGGAAGTTCCTGCCAAGTGATAACTTGCTCCTCCGTAACTTACATGAATTTTTTTGATTCTAAAGCCTAAGCCCCAACTAAATCCAATTAATCCGCCTTTGTTATCAAAAGCTAATTCAGCTCTTCGTTGAAAATTATAGCCAAACCTCAACATAAAACTTGGGGAAAGCACAAACTCTGTCCCAACAACAACATGCCTGAAAAACTCACTTACCATTCCTGTTTTATTTAATTCTTTTCTGGCTTCATCATCTATCGTATTATCTCTATTAGTTACCGAAGAAGAATCATTATAAGCTAAATTCCAATTATTTAAATGAATAAAATCAACATTAAAACGAATAGGCGTATGAGCCAATTTTTTAGAAATTCCCAATTGCACTTCAAAAGGCAACGGTTCTATTTCTCTTTCCTCAATATAAGTAGAAAATTGTCGTCCGATGTTTTTAATTAATAAAGCGGTAGTCAATTGTTTTTTTGCATTATGATAAGTTGCAGATAAATCTATTGCGATGGCAAAAGAGCTATATTGATAAAATTTGGAGTAAATTGGTTTTAGGTTTGCTCCAACAGAAAAAGAAGTATCTATGCTTTTTCCCCAACCTAAAATAAAAGCATAATCTGAAGCTGAGAAAGAACCTAATTCATTTCCTCCTTCATCTGTTTCTAAAAAATTTCCATAATTAATGTATTTCACACCTCCTGAAAATGTTCCGTATTTTTTAAAATCATGGGTATAAGAAAAATGCCCTAAATTAACATCCGCAAAGTAATTTAAATACGTAAATGAAAGAGCACTACTCATTTCTGCCGATAGTAATGACGGGTTGTCTAAAGCAAAATTGGGATCATCATCTTTTATAGCGATAGCATTCCCTCCCAATGCTCCCGTTCTGGCAGATACAGGAATATTAAGAAAGCTAAAAGCACTCTCTCCTCCTACTTGTGCTATTGATTC
>CAMPHX010000295.1 GCA_946886085.1 uncultured Flavobacteriales bacterium
ACGCCATCCGAGATTCCTCTACGTCTCGTGGGCTCGAGATGTGTATAAGAGACAGATTAATAAGAGTTTGTTGTTTTTACATTATAATTCTAACGATTACTTTGCCACACTTAATTATATCATGCTTTCAAAATTGTTTAATGAGAAATCAAACTTTCAACTCACTTTTGATTATCTGCTTCAAGCTGAAAAAAAAGCCATAAAAAATGAGTTTTTTGATTTATTGGATTTGATCTATAATGATTTAATAATTCTTTCTATTGATACAGTAAGGTTTAACCCGTCTCCATTTATTGATAAACGTAAAGAAAACAGAGCGTTACTTAATGTAATTCAGGAAGTAGATAATATTTTAGCGTCTTTAACTTATAAAATAAAAACAACACAAAATTATAATAGAGGAGAATCAAACAAATTGCTTCAAGAGGATTTTTATTCACTTATTGAGGACAAAAAAATAAAGCAGAGTAAGCAGTTACAGTTTAAAGTTTACCATTCAATAAGTAGGATTTTATTACAAGAGCACGATTTTATTACCTTAGAAGCTTACTTAAAGAAAACATATCTTCAGTTCTCTAAAAATAAGTTGTTTACCAAATCAAATCATGAAACCAAGCTTCAAATGTTGACTTACATTGTAAATTCTTTGTTTAAGAATGATAAAATTGAGGAATCGTTGTTATATACCGAAAAGCTGCACGATGCAATGCTAGAGTTTGATAAATATTTATATGAAAAATATTTATTTTATTATTATAACTCACTGGTAATTAATTATCAGGTAACGGATAAACAAAAGGCAATTGATATTTTAAATGAAGCAAAATCGAAAAAAGAGATACAAGTTTTACCAATATATAGCTTGTTTATTTATCTCAACTTGGCGGTTTTGTATTTTGATTTAGGAAAATTCAATCAGGCAAAATCAAGCCTTGTTAAATTAAAACAACAAGACAATTTTAAGAATTTGGATATTGTTCTACAGTTTAAAATTAGTATAGTGGAGTTAATGATTATCCACGAATTAAACGACATTGATTTATTTGATTATCAACTTAAAAACTTGAAGAAAGATTTTTTTAGTCTGAAGGAGGTGAATGTTGATAGAGATATAGATTTTGTTAACCTACTTGAAAAAATGCAATTGTTTAGCGGCAAAGAATTAAAAGAGGCTATTACATCTTTTATTGAGAAATATAAAACTAATAGTGAGGATGATGCTGATATAATTAACTATAACCATTGGTTAATGAGTAAATAAAAAAGAGGAGTGAAATAAATATCACCCCTCTTTCCTATTAAGAAAAACTCATTAATGAACTATTTGTTAAGGACTAATTTTTTAACGTTTAAAGCATTATTTGTTTTTACATTTAGTAAGTAAATTCCATTAGATAAATTTTCCGCATTCCACTGAAGTTTGTGAGAACCGGCATTCATAAACTTGTTGCTAATAATGCCAACCGTATTTCCAACTAAATCAGTAACAAAAACTTCTACGTTGGTTTCGTCATTTATGTTAATGTCGATAAACATAGTTTCTTTAAAAGGATTTGGATAAATAATTAGCTCACTAACTTCATTTTTGTGCTCTTCTATGCCTACTACATTTGCAGGTTGAACATTTATAGTGAACCCTGTTTGTCTTAATACCACTCCATTAGATCCTATTGAATCACAATAAGTACTTGTACAACTGTTAACACTATCCGATACAGTTAAGCATAATAAAAAAGGACCGGGAGTAGAGTAGGTGTATGATGGATAAGCTTGTGTTGAAGTATTTCCATCACCAAAATCCCAGAAATAAGATAAATTAGAACCTGTTGAGCTATTGGTAACAATAATGTTGTTCGTTATGGAATCTAAATACATGGTATAACCGGCATTACATATTGAAGTTCCATTCACGCCATTAACGATTACCGAATAACTTTTCCATTTATAACAAGTATATAATGAATCGAAAATATGTAAAACCACATTGTATGTTCCGTTAGCAGCAAAGGTATGGTTTGGGTTGTTAACATATATAGCATTATTTCCATCTCCAAATTGCCAATAATGGTTTAAACCACCGGTTGAAGTTGATGTGAAAGAAAAATTTCCGTTTCCATTATCTGTGTAAGTAAAATCGGCTATAGCAGTACATGGAGGTGTAGCTCCCGTTACGTTAATTTGTTGGGTTAACGTGTCATAACAAGGCATTATAGAATCAAAAAGTATTAAACTAACATTGTAGGTTCCGTTGCTAGTATAAGTGTGTGATGGATTATAAATTGTTGAAGTATTTCCATCACCAAAGTTCCACTCAAAAACTGTTACTGGGTTATAGTTGTTAGAAGTGTTTGTGAAAGAAAAATTTCCATTTCCATTATCTACGTAAGAGAAGTTTAAATTTTGACTACATGTACTAGAAATATTTGAAATAGTTATTGTTTGTTGTGTAGTGTCAAAACAAGTTTGATTAGAATCACTGGCAATTAAAGTTACAGTGTATGTGCCGTTATTCCAGTAATTATGGTAAGGATTATAACCTGAAGAAAAATCTCCATAATCCCAAAATTCTGAGAAAACATTTCCCGTAGTTGTAGATTGAAAATTTACAGAGCCATTTATTGTGGTTCCGTGAGTATAGGTAAAACCAGCATTTATATTGCAATTCTGACCTGAAGCAACGTTTATGGTTTGTGCTATAGAGTCGGTGCAATTAGAACTCGAATCATTAATTATTAATTTAACAGTATATGTACCATTAATAAATGTGTATGAAAAGGAGTTTGAAGAGTTACCTAGAAAAATGTACGTATTACCAGTAGCACCCCATTCGTAATGGGTTGCAGCACTTGTTCCTGTAGAGGTGTTGGTAAAGGTGTAATTTCCATTTCCGTTATCGGTTACGGTAAATGCTGCGGTACATTGTGCATACGTTGTTAGCGAAGCAAAACTAAAAAGTAATACCAGTGCTATTTGTTTGCCCATTTTTTTTAAAAGACTAGTTGGTTGTCTTTTTTTAATAGTAGCGATTGTTTTCATAATTCATAAGTTTTGGTGAATAATGACTCAAAGTTGCTAATCAAATACAGGTTTTAAAAGTTAATGTTCTTCATTTCTTACGTGTTCAAATAATTTATTAATTTAAAAATAAATTTAAATTTTAAATTAAATTATATTAATATAAATA
>CAMPHX010000296.1 GCA_946886085.1 uncultured Flavobacteriales bacterium
GCACTAGATCCTAAGTCTAGCGTGTCTACCAATTTCACCACACCCGCAAAATTTTTAATTAAAGGTTTTCTTTAAAACCTTCTTAAAAAAGGAGTGCAAAGATATCTTTTTTTGTTTATTAAACAAATGCTTTTAAGAAAATTTATTAGTGCTGTCGTTTTCTTAATTTATCAATTTTTCACAATCTTTTTAGTGGTAATAATAGTATTATTTTTATCCACTATTTTAAGCATATAAAAACCATGAGGCAAGTCAGCAAACACATCTAATTTAATGTTGTTTGTACCTTTATTAAGATGTATATTCTTCTCTATTACCGCTCCTAATAAATCTACCACCATAAAATTATAATTTCCTGCTTGAGTTGTTTTAAGTTCAATATTCAACACATCTTTTACTGGGTTGGGAGAAATTACAACCTCACCATCTTCTATTCTTCTAACAGAAACAATATCAGAATAAGAAAATTTGCCATCAAAATCTACTTGTTTTAAGCGGTAATAAGTGATACTTGCTATTGGATTTTTATCTATAAAGTAATAGCTCAACAATTCATTTGAATTTCCTGCTCCTTTAACACTACCTATAGCTTGAAAATTTCGTGCATCTTTTGATGTTTCTAAAATAAAATAATCATTATTTATTTCAGAAAGTGTTTGCCAAGAAAGTTCATTTCCATTTTCGGAAGCATTTGCATCGAAACTCATTAATTCAATTGGAAGAATGGTACAATCAGTTGAAGCTGTATTAGCAGATGAAGATTTTAAGGTAATCGGCTGTTGAACATCAGCATAATTAGTCACCAACAATATAAAAACATCTCCAGCATTAACATTTGCATTTGCTTGTTCTATATTTGTAGAAGAATAACTACAGTCTACTGGAACTGGCAAAGATCCACAAGCTGCTTGAGCATTAACCAAACTACTATAAGGTCCCCACAGTGCAAAATCAATATCATCAGCAGCTGTAATATCAAAACTCATTACTCCTCCAGTATCAATTTCTAAATAAAACCAAGTCGGATTAGGTGATGTTGATAAACAATCGTAATCATTACCTGGTTCTGTCGTACTAGCATCATCTCCCCCTTGTGTAGCAACAAAAGAATAAGGGCTATCCGCACAAATCGGTTGCATTTTATTACACAAATCATTTTCAGGTGGAGGTGCTGGTCCAAAAACACATATTGTAAAGTCGGCATCTCCGGGATTTGGTACTGAAGACGACCACGAATGAATTCTAATAAAATAAGTATTCCCAATAGTTAAACCTGTAACCAAAAATGAAGACTCAGCATCTTGACAACCTAACGATGCTCCTGAACATGCATTAAAAACTTCTACCTCAGAATCAAATTCAGCAATTCTATCTACATAAGCAGAATCATTAGTTGCCACAAATGAAAACCAAACATCATCATTAGCTGTACCCCCACAAGCTGAAACCATTGAATTAGTTGCTGAAGCTACAGTTGAAGAAACAGAATTACAACTACCATCCGTTGACATAGTTAAACTTACAGCATTACCACAATTATCATTAGGTGGTGGTGGTGGTGGCGTTCCTACACAAACATTAAAAGTTGTTGTTGCTCCTGTACTTGAACTATAGGAATAAACACGAATATAATAAGTGTTTCCTGGGGTCAATCCCGTAACTGTAGTACTGTTTGGATCTCTACAAACTAATGGAGCTCCTATTGAACCACATGAGCCTGCATAAACGGAGTGATACAAATCTGTTGTACTTCCACTTACACTCAACAAATCAACATAGTGAGTTGAATTGGTTGCTACAAAAGAATACCACACGTCATCATTAGCAGTACCACCACAAGTGTTAGCTTGAGAGGAAGGTGTAGCTGAACTTAAGCTACCGCTAACAACAGAACCACAAGCTGCATTAGGATTTACGGGAACTGATGTTGCTCCTGCACACTCATCATTAGACGGTGGTGGTGGTGGTGTACCTACACAAACATTAAAAGTTGTTGTTGCTCCTGTACTTGAACTCCATGAATATACACGAATATAATAAGTATTCCCAGGAGTTAATCCAGAAACTACACTACTATTTGGATCGCTACAAACCAATGGAGCTCCAATAGAACCACAAGTACCAGCATAAACAGAGTGATACAAATCTGTTGTACTCCCACTTACATTTAGTAAACTAACATGATGAACTGTTCCTGTAGCAACAAACGAATACCACACATCATCATTAGCTGTCCCTCCACAAGTATTAGCTTGAGATGATGCTGTTGCTAAATTAACTGTTCCTGCAGTAACACTACCGCAGTTTAAGTCTGGGTTAACTGTTACAGCTGTTGCACCTGAACACTCATCGTTTGATGGCGGCACTGGACAAGTACCAGCAACCACATTCCATGTTAACGTAAAAGTTCCACTATTTGAAGAAAACCCAGATTGAATCCACCACACCCTTTGAACACCTCCTGTACAATTTTGCCAACTTTCAACTTGAGTATCTGGATCGTCCGTACAAACAATTTCAATTGTTCCGGGACAAACTCCATTATATCTCAAAGAATGTCTGGAATCATAACCATTGGTAGTTTGTTGAATAGTTAAAGTGGAACCTACTGGCAAATCATAATAATAAATCAAATCTGGTGCAGAACCCATAGAACAAAATGAAAAATCATTAGTCACTCCTGCTGTTGTACTCGATGTAGGAGGTGTTAATGCTGCTAAATTTATTGCATTACTACAATCATCACCAGGTGTTGCAGGTCCTCCTGCATAAACGCTAAAACTTAATAAAATCAACGTTAATAAACTAAGATACTTTCTCATCATTCTAAAAATTATTGTTGTTCAAATTGGACAGTCGGTTCTTTAATAGGTTTATAAGTAACTCCATGTTTATTAAATGTTTTTTGCAAATCTTCAACTAACATGTGTTCAGTATAAATAACTTTTAATGTTTTGCCTTTTTCATCTATAGCTATCATCACTATTTTTTCATGGTAGTTAGATAAATCATCTTTTAATACCCCTATTGTATTTTCATCATAAGCAGCAACATCAGCCAAAATAGTCAATGTTGAGCCAGTTTGTGCACGTTTAAATAATGATTTAGCACTATTATCTTTATTTGCACTTTGTCCTAAGACACCAACAAACATTCCCAACATTAATACAGAAAGAATACTAA
>CAMPHX010000297.1 GCA_946886085.1 uncultured Flavobacteriales bacterium
AAGAATTACAGTGCAAGAGGCTTTAATGATTACAAATCAAAAATGGGTGCAATAAATTTCCCTTTTTAAACTTAATTGTATCTTTATTTCCCTATATTCGTATTACGTATTGTTAAGTAAAAGAATGAATAAGTATAGTTTGGTTTTTGTATGTATGTTATTAATCGGCTCTTTGCAAATTTTTGCTCAGAGCGATTCTACGTCTATTACATCTCCTAAGCTTCCGGAAACTACTAAGCCTTTATCTTCTTCTATCAATCCTTTTTCGCCTACAATAGGGTTGGGGGTTGGCAACTTTAAGTTCTATGGTGATGTTTTAGATGCCAATGTTGGCACCCCTTTTATAAGTAATATTGCTTATGATTTACATATCAAACAACGATTAAATCATTATTTAGCACTTAAATTTTATGTGCTTTTTGGAAAAGTTAGTGCTAATGAACGTTCATTAAACAGGAACTTAAATTTTGAATCAAGATTATCTGTTGGCGGTTTTGCTTTAATGTATGATTTCGGAAATTTTTTACCTAAAAAGCGT
Organism: uncultured Flavobacteriales bacterium; assembly: GCA_946886085.1. The sequence goes on from CAMPHX010000297.1 coordinate 539, forward strand.
TCATTAAGTCCATTTTTATCTTTAGGTATTGAATCGGTTGAGTTTCATTCTAAAACAGATTTATATGATGAGTTTGGAAACAGATATAATTATTGGTCAGACGGTTCAATAAGAAACATATCACAAGATGCTCCAAATGCTAAAGAAGCAATAGTTATTCAAAGAGATTATGTTTTTGAAACAGATATAAGAGAATCTGATTTTGATGGACTGGGAAAATATCCGGAAAGAACTTTTGCAATTCCTTTTGGAGGTGGGGTAATTATGCATGCAACAGAAAATATTGATTTTACTTTAGGTTTTATCATGCACTTTACTTTTACTGATTTAGTAGATGGAGTTGTAGCAGAAAGTGAAGGAGATAGAATTGGTAGTCAACCAGGTAATGGTTCCAATGATAAATTTTTAATGAGTTCATTCGCTATCAGTTATAATTTCTTGAAACATCAAAAAGATTACGAGATTAAAGACTTTGACGCTCCGATAGATTACCTAGCTTATGATATGGATGATGAAGATGGTGATGGGGTAATTGATTTTATGGATGAGTGTGCTTGGACTCCGGAAGGAGTTGAGGTTGATGAAAAAGGTTGTCCGTTAGATATGGATAAGGATTTTGTTCCAAACTATAAAGATGATGAATTAGAATCTAGACTAAATGCTTTTGTAACACCAGCAGGAGTTGAAATGACTGATGATATGATAAAAGATGCTTACGATAGATACATGGATACTACAGGAGCATTTGCTACTATTGAAAGTAGATCAATAACAGTCGGTAAAAAATCTAAAGTACAGCCTAAAAAATATAAAGTTCAGTTAGGTAGATTTACTGAAGCAATAGATGCTGCTTTAGTTGATAAATTCTTAAGTGTTTCGGATGTGGATATTCAAGAGAAAGATGGTGAAACAATTATTACTGTTGGAGATTATATGAGCTTGAATGAAGCGGTTCAAAGAAAAGCAAGCCTAACAAGAGATGGGTTTGATGCTGCTATTGTTGTTGAAGAAACGAAAGACGGAAAATTAGTCTCCGTTGGTGATGAAGCCAATAACATGGCAGTTGGTGATGAGTTTGCTAGTATGGATAATACTGATAAAGTTGTGTTTAGAGTTCAGCTAGGAGCTTTCTCTAAAAAACAACCTAAGGAAAAATTTAACAAATTAGATGGTGTAATTGAATTAAAAGCTGATGATGGATTATACAAATATTTAGCTCCTGGAGCTTATTCAACGATTGAAGAAGCTGCCAAACAAAAAATTAATTTAGCATTAGATAATGGAATTAAAGATGCTTTTGTGGTAGCTTACCAAGGTGGAAAAAGAATTACTTTAAAAGAAGCAGGAGTACTTTCTGCTACTCAAGAAAGCATTAAATCAAACGCTAAAACATTCGATAAAAATAAAATTGTTTTTAAAGTACAAATAGGTTCTTACAAAAACCAATTACCTGTAGAAGTACTTACTAAGTTTATGACTATAAAAGGAGTGGAGCAAACGCAAATTGAAAATGAATTAACTAGATATACTACAGGTAGTTTTAAAACTTATGATGAGGCTCAAGCTCATAAAACAAAAATTGCAGAAGAAAAAGGTATTAAGGGAGCTTTTGTAATTGCTTTACATGGAGATGAATTAATTCCAGTAAATCAAGCAAGAGAATTGTTAGGAGAATAATTCAAAAATTTATCCTTTATAATCGTCTAATTTTTTAACAACCTTTGCAGGATTTCCTGCTAGCAGCTGATTTCCTTCTGGAAAAGAATCTCTAACAACTGCCCCTGCTGCAACAACTGTATGTTCACCTAGCTCTACACCAGGAAGTATTACACAATTGGTAGTTAGTAAACAGTTTTTGCGAATAATTATAGGTTGTTCAGTGATGTATTTATTGTAGTCATTTACATCATGGTTCTGACTAATAAGAGAAACCCTAGGACCTAACCAAACATTTTCTTCCATAATTATTCCGTTTCTACCATCTAAATAACATCCAATAGCTGTTCCCGGTGCTTTACTGATGTACTGTATTTTTTCAGGACACTTAACAATAGAAGTTGGATGAACAGGCCAAGGTACATTTTTATTATAGCCAAAAAATTTTTGCTTTAAGCCCATTTTAAAAAAATAATAGGTGTAATAATAGTCGTCTTTAACCTTTGGAAATAATATGTTCATTCCAAGTTTAATAAAGGGTTGAGCTATTTTTTTTAAACCTTTTTGCATCTAAAACTATTCAACTTTTTGTTGCTGATATTCAACAGCTTTAACGTCTTTGATTTGGTTAAAGTATATTAATACACTATATTTTCTGGCGTTAGGATCTTTATATATTTCTTCAAAACTTTCGTCATTTCTGCCTCTAAATTCGACTAAATCAACTCTAAGCATATTGTTAACAACTTCAGAGAAGTACAAAATCATATCAGAAGTTGGCTGGGTAGAATATTGGTATAATGCTAAATCTGTTCTAACAGGATGTGAAGAAAAACCATCTTTATATTGTTCAATATTGGCAGTAAGTTGGGCATTTATAGTATCACTTGTAAGTTTTTCCGGTTCAGTTAAAAATGGAGCTAACCCCAATGGGATAATGGTTGGAGAAACAGCAAACAAAAACAAATCTTTATTATAATCGAAATACT
>CAMPHX010000298.1 GCA_946886085.1 uncultured Flavobacteriales bacterium
ACAATCAACTATGAAATAGCCACGTGCTGAAGCACACAAAAGAGATGAAGATAAACTGGCTTATTCCATATGACATATAAAAAACAAACGAGCCGTGCGAGTTCATGAATACATTAATTTACAATAAACAATAATGAATAATAAATATCTACATATGAAAACAACAACAAAAATATTTGGAACATTATTTTTCTCCATTTTACTTTTAGGAACAACTAATAATAGCTTTGCTCAACAAAAAGCTAAAATAAAAGTAAACAAAGAAGTACTTAAAGAAAAAATGGCACAAAAACAAAATGCCAATGTAAGTAATGTTGATGCTTCAAAAGTGTTAAACAAAACCAACCAAGCAATAACAGCTGCATTTACTACTGTTAAAGATAAAAAAGTATATACTGGAGATTTATCTAAAGCAGTTCATCATCAAAAAATAGCTAAAAAGTTATTAAGTGAGAACAAAAACTTCAGGGCTATTCACCATAGCCGTATGGCAAGAACCTTAGCTTTTAGGTCTTTACGATTAAACAAAAACTATGACCACGAAAAATGGGATTACACTATGGAAGAACAAGAACTTTTCGGAAATGGTATTCCTGATGGAGAACTTATAGATGAACTTAACAATACCTATCCCAACAATCAGTTTTTAGATGAAAAAATTACTGAAAAAGATTTAAAAGATATTGAAGTTAAAGAATTAGATCCAGCAGATAGTAACACTAATTAAAAATAAACTTAAAAAAATTTAAGCTGTCTTGAATTCAACATCAAGACGGCTTTTTTATTTGTGTAGAACAATGCTAAAATACCGATTACTAACAGATGATGAACTTAAAGAACTAGAACACGAGTTCAAGCAATTTTTAATTGTAAATGAAATTTATGATGAAGAGTGGAGAAAATTGAATGCTGAAAAAAGTGAAAAAGTTGATGAATTAGTAATTATGTTCAGCAACTTAGTAATAGAAAAATCACTAAAAAGAATTCAATATCTGGAAATTGCTACTTCTGAAGGAATTAAGGCTTACCATTGTAAAGATAATGAAATTGAACTAATTGGTATAAGCACACAACAAACAGGTATTGATTTTTTAAGTTTAACTCCAGATGAACTTTCTACCACTCCACTTTCAATTTTTATGACTTCAAAAAAATACAAGAAAGAAAGAGAAACTATCATTTTTGAAATGCTCAATTCTGGTTGTGGCATAATTGATGAAAAAAGATTCGGACAGTTAAAACTTGCTTATGAATACTCTACCAAACCGAGGCAGAATTAGATTAGAAATTGGAGATTTGAAAAATATAATAACTGAGAACCGTCAACTGAATAACCGTGAACCAATGAACTAATTTAAAATTATAGATGAAAAGCTTCTTAACGTCAATTACTCTTTTTAGTTTTTTGTTTTTAAACGGACAATCTCCTACTAACAAAGTCTTTACTGAATTTTTGCAACATAATGCCTTAAAAAATGCATCGATTGGCTTTTATGCTTTCAATTTAAGAGATAACCAGGTTATTATTAACCATAACGGAGATTTGGCTTTAGTTCCTGCTTCTTCATTAAAATTAATTACCACAGCTACAGCTCTTGAAGTTTTAGGCGAAGCCCACAGATTTACTACCACCATTAGCTATTCAGGAGAAATAAAAAATGGTATTTTAAATGGTAACATCATTATTAAAGGTGGTGGAGATCCTGCACTTGGTTCTCACAGATTTCGCTCATATTATGGAGCGTTTTTAAACAATTGGGCTACCTCTATTAAAGCATTGGGTATAGATTCTATTAATGGAAAAATTATTGCCGATGCCAGTATTTTTGACAACGAAGTCCCAGCCACATGGATTTGGCAAGATTTGGGCAACTATTTTGGTGCTGGAGCAAACGGACTAAGTATTTATGAGAATTTCTACACCTTAGCACTTTCATCAAAGAATGAAACTCAAAGAACAACTATTAGCCAGATTAATCCATACATTCCGTTTTTAAGTGTTGACAATAATGTTTTAGGAACTTCTACGAATAAAGATTTGTCTTTTATTTATGGAGGACCTTTTCAATACAACAGATACATTTCTGGAGAAATACCCAAAAACCGAAGTGAATTTAAAGTTAAAGGCTCTATTCCCGACCCGGCATACTTATGTGCTTATGAACTAGATAGTATTTTAAAAACATCACGAATTAAAGTAGCTTATCACCCTACAACTAAAAGATTATTAGCTGATAATTTTATTGAGAATACTACCGTAGCAATCACTTCAACTCAATCACCAACACTTGCTTCACTAATTCAGCAAACCAATTTGTACAGCATAAATCTGTATGCCGAACATTTACTCAACCATATTGGTTTAACCGTTAAAAAAGAAGGCTCTTCAACCGCAGGAACAGAAGTTTTAATTAGCTTTTGGAAAGAAAAAGGTATTGATACTGATGGCATGTATATTTATGATGGTAGTGGGTTATCTAGATTTAACACTATAACTACAAAACAGCTGGTTGCTATTCTATCTGAAATGGATAAAAGCCAACATAAAGAAGTATTTTACAATTCTTTATCTATAGCAGGAAAATCCGGCACACTATCGAGTATTGCCAAAGGAACTACTGCCGAAGGTAAAATTTACGGTAAAAGCGGGTACATGACAAATGTGAGAAGTTACTCAGGATACGCTACAACAAATAGCAATAAGAAAATCGCATTTGCTATAATCGTGAATAACTACAATTGTTCCGCTTATGAAATGAAAAAAATGTTAGAAAAAATTATGGTAAGTTTAGTAAACGAGTAGTTTATAATTAAACTGCCTTTAGTTTACCGTTTTTAGATTCTCCTAAAACAACTACATCTTTAACTCTCTCGTATTCTTTAATTGCAGATAACATCGCTTCTTTTGAATCTCTTCTAATTTTGATTCCGGATTTAGCACCTTTATTTCTAATTTCTAAATAAAATCCGTCTTTAAGTTTGGTAGGTTTTGTTGCTGGTCTTCCCATCGTATATATAGTAAATAGTTGTGTATAAAAAATTATTATAATCTAAATTACACTTTTTTTTGGAAATTCCTAATTATAACGATTTTATTTAACAATAATTAACTTAGGTCAGAATATTTTTTTTCTTTCTTCAGAAAGTAGTGATAGATAATAC
>CAMPHX010000299.1 GCA_946886085.1 uncultured Flavobacteriales bacterium
ATCTCCATCTCCGGCTCCACCACCGCCTCCCATAAATATTTTTCCGGTAGAGTAATCTAAAGGTCTTCCTCCAAGTCCGCCTGCTATTCGTCTATTATCACCACCCCAATTCGTATTGCCAGGACCTTCTGTAAGTTCATTTCTGTTATTTCTTAAAATAGAATAACCACCTCTTCCTCCTCCGGAAGATGTGGTTGTTGAAGATAAAATTGGTTCTAAGTTCCAAGCAGTAATATAGTTGGCATTGCTGATGTCTGGATTTCCAACACCATCATTCCAATTATTTATATTACCTGCGTTGGCACCACCACCGCCACCTGCATTGTGGGCATTACCACCACCACCTGCATTGGCTGCTGCTCCTCTACAATATCCGGCTCCACCAGCATTAAAAGTAGCATAAATACTTTGATCGCCTGCAATTCCTTCGCCTTTTTCAGCTCCTTCAGCCTGATTAGCATCTGCATATCGTAGTCCTCCATAAACGGTTGAAAAACTAGTGGTTAAAGCAGTTCCTCCTCTAAAACCTAATCCGGTAACATCAATTTTACCACCTGCATTTATAGTGGTTTGACCCAATACTTCAACAGCTAAAACACCTCCACTTGTTGCATTCCAGGCAGTTGTAGTTAAATTGCCACCATTATTAATAGTTAGGGTAGTATACCTAGGGACTCTTATTATTAAAACTCTACCGCTAGCGGTATAACTTAGAGATAGCGGACAATCTAAATTAATAGTTGTTGCATTTGGAACACTTGCAACCTGAACCAATTCATAATTCCCTACATTATTATAATTGGTAATTCTACCCCAAGTGGTATAAAATTTTGATGAATTAATATTTGGACTAGCAATAGTATCCTCAACAGAAGCACCTTGAACCTGATAAATCATTATTAAATCGCCTTGAGCAAGCGGATTACTGAAATTAGTACTTAATGCACTATTGTTAACAACAATACTTGTAGCTCCAGCATTAGCATCAGTGCTGAGCATAGTATAAGCATTAACTACTTCTGTTGTTGATATAATTTTAGCACCGTCTTTTCCTCTTTGAGCAAGAGTAATATCTATAAAAAAAGAGAATACGATGATAAATATGGTTAGCTTTTGTAGAGTCATATTAGGTTTTTGAATTATTACAACAATAAAGACTACTTAACTTCTTTAAAAGTTGCTTAAAAAAATAAAAACATCAAATATAAGAGGATAGTTTAGCTAAATGAATAAAATATTACTTCATTTATTGTGTTCCTAACTTTGCTAATAATTGATAATGACTTTTCAATGCTCCAAAAAATGATGGATTAGAATAATAAGGTAATTGAAATTCTTGGGCAGTTTCTCTAACTATTTTTGAGATTTTTCTGTAGTGCACATGACAAATATTTGGGAACAAATGATGTTCTATTTGAAAGTTTAATCCACCAACAAACCAAGATAAAATTCTATTGTTTTCAGCAAAGTTAGCAGTAGTGTATAATTGGTGTACAGCCCAATTGTTCTCAATGTTTCCGCTTTCATCGGGTAGGGGGAAAGAGGTTTCGTTTACTACGTGTGCTGCTTGGAAAATGGTAGATAATATTAATCCGCAAACATAATGCATTACAAAGTAAAAAATTAAAGTTAACCACCATTGTTGGTTAGCAAAAATTAAAGGAATAACTAATATTTGTAAGAAATAAAGTGCTTTTACAATAACTAGGTTAAAATAGGCTTTTTTGTAAGTTATACCTTGCGTTTTTAATAAATCCATTTTGTGATATCTTCTCAGTTGAATAAAATCTTTTTTTAATGACCAAGAAACCGTTAATAAACCATATAAAAACCAAGCGTAGTATTTCTGAAAGCGATGGGCTTTATATTTTTTTTGATGTTCTGAAAATCGCATTAAACCACCAGAATCTAAATCTTCATCATGATCATGAATATTGGTAAAAGAATGGTGTAACACATTGTGTTGAATTCTCCAATTGATGTAACTTCCTCCAACTAAATTGATTAAATACCCAAGTGATTTGTTGGTTTTTTTGTTTTTTGAATAAACATCATGGTTAGCATCATGCATGATAGATAAGCCTATTCCTGCCATTCCTATTCCCATAATTATCCAAAGTAATAATACTACTAGGTTGTTTTCAAAAACATTAAAAACAACTAAAAAGTAAGGTACTAAATAAAGCAACAACATAAAAATGGTTTTAATAACCATGCTGCTATTTCCAAATCGTGAAATGTTGTTGGATTTAAAATAGAGATTTACTCTCTTTCTTAGTTCTTTAATAAATTCCGATTGGCTGTTTGGGTTGAATTTTACTCCTTCAGTGTTCATGTAGTGTTGCAAAAATTAGGTGCAAAGGTACGAAATTTCTGAGAACGAAAATTAATCTTCCGATTCATCCATAGTATGATATACATTTTGTACATCATCATCCTCTTCAATTTTTTCGAGTAATTTTTCTATATCTACCTTTTGCTCAGGGGTTAATTTTTTTGTTACTTGCGGAATTCGTTCAAATCCTGAAGATAAAATTTCTATGTTTTTTTCTTCAAAATATTTTTGGATAGAACCAAAATTTTCAAAAGGTGCGTATATAATTATACCATCTTCGTCTTCAAAAACTTCTTCTGCACCGTAATCTATTAATTCTAGTTCTAATTCTTCTGCATCAAGCCCTTTTTTTTCTACTCTAAAGTTGCAGGTATGATCAAACATAAAAATTACAGAACCGGAAACGCCTAAACTTCCATCACATTTATTAAAATAACTTCTAATATTGGCAACTGTTCTGTTGTTGTTGTCTGTGGCAGTTTCTACCAACACGGCAATTCCGTGTGGGCCATATCCTTCTAGTATTACTTCTTTATAATCAGAAACGTCTTTTGAAGTAGCTTTTTTTATAGCTCTTTCAACGTTATCCATCGGCATATTGGCTGCTTTGGCATTTTGGATAACTGCCCTTAATCGAGAGTTTGCTTCTGGGTCGGGACCACCATCTTTAATAGCAATTACTATGTCTTTACCAATTCTAGAAAAAGTACGGGCCATTTGTCCCCATCTTTTAAACTTTCTCGCTTTTCTGAATTCAAAAGCTCTTCCCATGATTAAAAAAATTAAATTTTGTTTTAGAAATATTGATAATTAAGTATTATTT
>CAMPHX010000300.1 GCA_946886085.1 uncultured Flavobacteriales bacterium
AGAAATATTCATTAACGCTTAATCCAACGCCCATAAAAAACAAGGCTAAAGCAGCAGATTTAAAAGCAAAATTTCTCCACCAAATAAATCGTTCGTAACGGGTTAAGGTTGTTGATAAACGTTCCCAAACTGTTGTAGTATCTAATTTTTCTGAAAGTTTTTCCCAAACTGCTTTGTCCGGATTTGTCCTTATATGTTCCACTTCATCCCTTACAAAATCATCAAAAGCTTCATCAGATAATTCACTCGGATTATCCATTGAAGAAGAAAGTTTATCCCACAAGCCTTTTTCCGGCTCAACGCTAAAGTTTTCCAGTTCGTTTTTATACCAATCTTCTATGTTTTTTTTGTTTTTCAATCGTAATATAAAAAGTTAACGTTCGTAATATTTGGTTACCAATTCTCTTAAAACACTTTTTGCTTTAGATAATTGAGATTTTGAAGTTCCTTCGCTTATAGAAAGCATTTTAGCTATTTCATTGTGCTTGTATCCTTCTATAGTATATAAATTAAAAATGGTTCTGGCACCCGTAGGTAGCATATTAATCAGCATAGATAAATCTGCTGTTTTTGAGATTTCTGCGGCATTGTTGTAGCTTCCTACAAGGTAAACTGCCTCCTGAAAATCCATTGGGGAAATACGGTTAGTTTTTCTAAAATGATCTATGGCTGTATTTACAATAATTCTTCTAATCCAACCTTGTAAACTCCAAGAAGCATCGTATTGGTGAAACTTTTTAAATACTTTAAAAAAGCCATCATGCAAAATATCTTGAGCTAAATCTCTGTCTTTGGTATAGGTTAAACAAACACCCAGCATTTTAGCAGCATATAAATTATATAATGCTTCTTGATGCTTTCTGCTGTTTTCGTAACAACCTTCTATTATCTCATCTAGTTCCAAAGTAAATTATTGCTTGGTGTTATAACAATTAATCAGACGATTAACTGTAGCAAATGGTTGTTTTGAGGTTTACAGATTTTATCCTGCCCAACCTTCTCTATCCAAACTTCTGTATTGAATTGCCTCTGCAAGGTGTTCACTTTTTATATTTTCCGATGCTTCTAAGTCGGCAATGGTTCGGGCAACTTTTAAAATTCTATCGTATGCTCGGGCGGATAAACCTAATTTATCCATAGCATTTTTAAGTAAATCTTTACCTACGCTATCAATTTCGCAAATTTCTTTAATGGTTTTGCTGGATATTTGTGCATTAGCATAAACACTCTCTTTGTCTTTATAGCGTTCAGACTGGATTTCCCTTGCTTTAATTACTCTATTTCTGATAACTTCACTCGATTCACCAATGGCAGTAGTGCTAAGTTCACTAAAACTTACCGGTGTAACTTCTACATGTAAATCAATTCTGTCTAATAAAGGACCAGAAATTTTGCTGAGGTATTTTTGAACCACACCCGGAGAGCAAACACAATCTTTTTCAGGATGGTTGTAATAGCCGCAAGGGCAAGGATTCATGGAGGCTACCAGCATAAAACTTGCAGGATAATCTACTGTGAATTTCGCTCTGGAAATAGATACTTTCCTGTCTTCAATTGGCTGACGAAGTACTTCTAAAACCGTTCGTTTAAATTCGGGTAGTTCATCTAAAAATAATACGCCATTGTGTGCTAAAGAAATTTCTCCCGGCTGAGGAAATCCACCACCACCAACTAAGGCTACATCAGAAATAGTATGGTGTGGAGAGCGAAATGGTCGTACGCTTATTAAAGAAGTTTCTTTGGATAATTTTCCTCCAACGGAATGGATTTTAGTGGTTTCCAACGCTTCCATTAAAGAAAGTGGAGGAAGTATGGTTGGTAAACGTTTCGCCAACATGGTTTTTCCCGCTCCGGGTGGACCAATTAAAATAACATTATGTCCTCCAGCTGCAGCAATTTCTAATGCTCGTTTAATGTTTTCCTGACCTTTAACATCTTCAAAATCGAAATCTACTTTGGTAAGGTTCTCATAAAATTCTTTTCGGGTATCTACTACGGTTGGTTCTAATTGTGATTCGCCATTAAAAAAATTGATTACCTCGCTAATGTTGCTCACTCCAAAAACATCAATATCATCAACAATAGCCGCTTCTCGGGCATTTTCGTTGGGTAAAATAAAGCCTTTAAAACCTTCTTTTCGTGCCTGAATAGCAATAGGCAACGCACCTTTTATAGGCTGCAAACTTCCGTCAAGCGAAAGCTCTCCCATTATTACATAATTACTTACTTCTTCGTTGGCTATTTGTCCGGATGCGGCTAAAATTCCCATGGCAATGGTTAAATCGTAAGCAGAACCTTCTTTACGAATATCGGCAGGAGCCATGTTAACTACTATTTTTTTTCCGGGCATTCTGTAGCCAACATTTTTTAGTGCAGCTTCAATACGTTGCTGACTTTCTTTTACTGCATTATCGGGTAAGCCTACCATGAAAAATTTCATGCCTCTATCAACATTTACTTCTACTGTAATAGTAAGAGCATCAACACCAACAACTGCACTTCCGTAAGTTTTTACCAACATTTTTAAACTATTTTTTCTTCTGTATAATGGATTAATGAATGAATGATTTTAATGTGTATTTCTTGAATTCTATCGGCATAACCATTGTGAGGAACTCTTATTTCCACATCACATAAATTAGCTAATTTACCACCGTCTTTTCCTGTAAGTCCGATAACAAAAACCCCTTTACTTTTAGCAACTTCTGCTGCTTTTAAAATGTTTTTAGAATTTCCACTGGTGCTAATGGCTAATAAAACATCACCTTTTTTGGCAATTCCTGAAATAAAACGTGCAAAAATTTCATCATAACCATAATCGTTTCCTACACAACTTAAGTAACCTGAATCGGAAATTGCAATGGCAGGTAAAGCCATTCTTTCTTCTCTGAATTTACCTGTTAATTCTTCAGCAAAATGGATGGCATCGCACATGGAACCACCGTTTCCACATGAAAAAGCAGTGCCTCCGCTTTTAAAAACTTGCACCAACAAATCGCCTGCTTGAGCAATTTTTTCTAAATTTTTCTCATCATTTATAAAATGGTCTAAAAGTTGTTTTGCCTCTATAAAATTATTTTTGATTAGTTTTATGCTCATTTTGTTTGATTTGTCAAATTTGTTACAAAAATATAACTTTTAAATTTAGATAATAAAT
>CAMPHX010000301.1 GCA_946886085.1 uncultured Flavobacteriales bacterium
TAATAGAACATATTAATAAAGCAAAAAAAACACTTTTTTCTTTTGAAATTTTACCTCCATTAAAAGGAAAAGGTATTCAATCTATTTACGATAGTATTGACCCATTAATTGATTTTAACCCTTCATTTATCAATGTTACTTATCACCGAGAGGAGTTTATTTACAAAAAAAGAGAAAAGGGTTATTTAGAGAAAATTGCTATAAAAAAACGTCCCGGAACTGTTGGTATTTGTGCAGCAATTGTAAACAAATACAAAGTAGATGCTGTTCCTCATATTATTTGTGGAGGTTTTACTAGAGAAGAAACCGAAAATGCACTGATTGATTTAGATTTTTTAGGTATTGATAATGTATTGGCTTTAAGAGGTGATCCTATTAAAACCGAACCTGCTTTTATTCCTGAAAAAGAAGGACATCAATATGCTGTAAATTTAGTAAAGCAAATTGTTGGTTTAAACAAAGGGGTTTATATGGATGAAGATTTACAAAATGCTTCTCCCACTAATTTTTGTATTGGTGTTGCAGGTTACCCTGAAAAACATTTTGAATCACCAAACATTAAGTCTGACTTAAAACGCCTAAAACAAAAGGTGGATGCTGGTGCCGAGTATATTGTTACACAGTTGTTTTACGATACTGAAAAGTTTATTGATTTTGTAAATCTTTGTAAAAAAAATGATATTAATGTACCAATAATACCAGGTATTAAACCCATTTCTAACAAGAACCAATTGATTTCTCTATCTAAGTTTTTTCATATAGATTTGCCGGATGATTTGGTTGATGCTGTTGAAAAATGCAAAGATGATGAAGCAGTAAAACAAGTTGGTATTGAATGGGCAATTGACCAATCTAAAAAATTAGTTGAGTTTGGTGTGCCATGTATTCATTATTATACCATGGGCAAATCTGTTGCTGTAAAAGAAATTGCTAAAGCGATTTATTAACTTATTAATTTACATTTACTCCACAGTAACAGATTTCGCTAAGTTCCTTGGCTGATCAACGTTGCAACCTCTCATTACTGCTATATGATAAGAAAGTAACTGTAATGGAATAGACGTTAATAATGGACTAAATAAATCTTCTACTTCAGGAATTTCAATAACATGATCTGCAATGGCTTTCACATCAACATCACCTTCGTTTACAATAGCTATTATTTTACCACTTCTTGCTTTTACTTCCTCAATATTAGAAACTACTTTTTCGTAATTTCCTTTCTTAGTAGCAATAACTACCACAGGCATTTCTTCGTCAATTAAAGCAATTGGCCCATGTTTCATTTCTGCTGCAGGATAACCTTCTGCATGGATGTAAGAAATTTCTTTTAATTTTAAGGCCCCTTCTAATGCCACGGGGAAATTATAGCCTCTTCCTAAATATAAGAAGTTCCGAGCATCTTTAAATAAAGCTGAAATATGTTTAACTTGTTTGTCAGAAGAAAGTAAATGCTCCACTTTTTCAGGAATTGAACTTAGCTCGTGTAACAACGCTCTATATTTAGATTCAGAAATAGTTCCTTTTTTATGTGCAATTGAAAGTGCCATAAGCGAAAGAACCGTTACTTGAGAAGTGAATGCTTTAGTTGACGCTACTCCAATTTCTGGTCCGGCATGCGTATATGACCCTGCATGGGTTTCTCTAGAAATGGATGAACCAACAACATTACAAATACCGATAATAGTTGCTCCTTTATCTTTAGCCAATTTAATAGCAGCAAGCGTGTCAGCAGTTTCTCCCGATTGAGAAATGGCTATTACCACATCGCTTTCTGAAATAATTGGGTTTCTATATCTAAACTCTGATGCATATTCTACTTCAACAGGAATTCTAGTAAGATCTTCCAATAAATACTCTCCAACCAATCCGGCATGCCAAGAAGTTCCGCAAGCAACAATTATAATTCTGCTTGCATTCATCATTTTTTGCTCATAGTCTCTGATTCCTCCTAAAGAAACAATACCTTTATCCAAATCTATTCTACCACGCATACTATTACGAATAGATTGCGGTTGTTCATATATTTCTTTCAACATAAAATGCTCGTAACCACCTTTTTCAATGGCTTCTAATTGCATTTCTAATTCTTGTATATAAGGTGTTTTTTCCTGATTCTTAATATTCTTTAATTGAATATCTTCTCCTTTAATAAGTACTGCAATTTCTTCATCTTCTAAATAAACTACATTTCGGGTATATTCAACTATTGGAGTAGCATCTGAAGCAACATAAAATTCATTTCCTTCTCCTACCCCAATTACTAACGGACTACTTTTTTTAGCTGCAATTAATGTGTTAGGGTTATTTTTATCAATAATTACAATAGCGTAAGCACCTATCACCTCTCCTAAAGCAACTCTAACTGCTTCTGCAAGTGGAACATTAGTTTTTTGTTGAACATCTTCTATAAGGTGAATTAACACCTCTGTATCTGTTTCACTTTTAAACTCATGTCCTCTTAACTTTAATCCTTGTTTTAATGACGCATAATTTTCTATAATTCCGTTGTGGATAATAGCTAATTTTTCATTCCCTGAATAATGAGGATGTGCATTAATATCATTTGGTAATCCATGAGTAGCCCAACGAGTATGTCCAATACCAATGGTGCCATTAATATTTTTGTCAGCCACAAGGTTTTCAAGTTCTATAACCTTACCTTGTTTTTTAAATAAATTAATTTCACCGTTATCTATAATAGCAACTCCTGAGCTATCGTATCCTCTGTATTCTAATCTTTTTAATCCTTTAATTAAGATTGGGTAAGCTTGTTTATCTCCTAAATATGCAACAATTCCACACATATTCTTATAATTTAGTATAGGTTATATTTAATTTTAATTTAGCTATTTGATTTTTATTAGTAGTAATTACCGATCTGTTTGCTGATATTGATTGACCTGTTGCCACTAAATACATTCCGTTATTACTTCCAGAATTATAAATCATGCTATGCATATGTCTTGGCAGGTTAAACGTATATGTTTTTTCGGTTGAATTTAATGAACCTCCAAAAAAGTCAAGTCCTTCAAAAAAGTCGGGTAAAAACACCGATTGTCCGTTATTATCTATAGAAACTAACGTAAGTGTAGGTATTGTAGGATAAGTACCATCTGTTCCACTTTCTATAGTTACAATTAACTCTGCTTTA
>CAMPHX010000302.1 GCA_946886085.1 uncultured Flavobacteriales bacterium
GGAGTTTCATATAGTTTGTCCGCCTAAGGCGGACGGAAATACTTTGTGAGGCTATAACTATCTTTATTATTATAATTATAATAGCCTATGTTTCTATGTGGTTTTTGCTGACATCATTAAACAAGAATCATGTTGTTTATTTTCAGATTTATTAAAGGTTAATAATTGTTAATCTTAGATGGCAGGTTAGGGCAAAACATTTCATTTTAATAATTTTGAAAACAGACAAAAACATTATTAAAATGAACAGATTTTCGTTATTATTTTTAACCCTATTTTTTTCATTTTCTGTTAAAGCTCAAGTAGATAAAAACCAGTTGGGTGCTTGGTACATGTTGTTTTTAGATGGTAAATTCTCTGAAACAAGTAATGTTGGTTTTGAAAGTGATATTCAACATAGAAATTTTGATGCTGGCAGAGATTTAGAGCAGCTTATGTTGCGTGGAGGATTGTCTTATAAATTTCCGGAAACCAAGACCAAATTGACCTTAGGATATGCTCATATTATTTCCGGTACTTTTGGTATGGATGATAATTCCAAATCGTATGAAAGTAGAGTTTATCAGCAACTGATATTTTCCAACAAATTGTTTTCAAGAGTTTATGTAATGCAGCGCTTTCGTTATGAGCAGCGCTTTGTACAAAATCAGGATTTTAGAACACGTTGGAGACATTTTTTTGCTGTAAATATTCCATTGAACCAAGAAAAGTTAATACCAACCACTTTTTATCTTTCTATGTATAATGAGTTGTTTATCAATGGAGAAAGCACTATTGGAGATAACAGAACTGTTGAATTGTTTGATAGAAATCGATTTTACATGGCACTGGGTTATCAACTTACAGAGAAATTAAAATTTCAAGCAGGAATGATGCGACAACTAACCGATGTAGTTGGTAAAAATCAAGTACAAATTGGGATACATACTACTTTGTGAGAATAGAATTATTACTTCTTTCTCATAAAAATCTGAATAGGAACCCCTTTAAAATCAAAGTTTTCTCTCAATTTATTTTCTAAAAACCTTTTGTAAGAATCTTTTACATACTGAGGTAAATTACAGAAAAATGCAAAGGCTGGCGAATAGGTAGGCAATTGCGTTACAAACTTAATTTTTATCCATTTTCCTTTAATAGATGGAGGTGGACTTTGGTTGATAATGTCCAACATTACCTCATTAAGTTTGGAAGTACTTATTTTTCTAACTCTATTTTTATACACTTTAGTAGCTTCTTCTAAAGCCTTAATAACACGTTGTTTGTTAATGGCAGAAATAAATAAGATAGGCACATCGGTAAACGGTGCTAATTTGTGTTTTATTTCAGCTTCAAACTCTTTTGAGGTGTTGGTTTCTTTTTCTATTAAATCCCACTTGTTTACCAATAGGACAACGCCTTTTTTATTTTTAATAATAAGGTTGTAAATGTTCATATCCTGAGCCATAACACCTTCAGAAGCTTCTATCATAAGCAAGCATACATCAGCATTTTCTATTGCTCTAATAGAACGCATTACCGAGTAAAATTCTATGTCTTCATTTACTTTACCTTTTTTTCTAATTCCGGCAGTATCAACCAAATCAAATTCAAAACCAAATGAATTAAACCTGGTGGTTAATGAATCTCTGGTGGTTCCTGCTATATTGGTAACGATGTTTTTTTCTTTCCCGATAAGGGTATTTAACAAAGATGACTTACCTACATTAGGTCTCCCAACAATAGCAATTTTTGGCACATCGCCTTCTTCCTCTTCAATAGGGTTGTCGTCAATATGTTTTACAACCTCATCTAACAAATCTCCTGTTCCGCTTCCACTAATGGCAGAAACGCTAAATATTTCATCACCAATGGCTAATCCGTAAAAAGCGTTAGAATCTAAAATTCGTTCGTTGTTGTCCACTTTGTTGGAAACCAACACTACTTTTTTGTTAGATTTTCTTAATAAATTGGCAACTTCCGTGTCTAAATCGGTAATTCCTACCTCTACATCTACCACAAAAATGATTAAATCACATTCTTCAATAGCGATAAGCACTTGCTTTCTAATTTCATCTTCAAAAATATCGTCAGAACCTTTAATGTACCCTCCGGTATCTATTAAAGAAAACTCTTTTCCATTCCACTCTACCTTTCCGTAGTGGCGATCTCGCGTTACACCACTTGCTTCATCAACAATAGCACTTCTTGATGTGGTTAGTCTGTTAAATAAGGTTGATTTTCCTACATTCGGACGACCTACTATTGCAACTATATTACCCATTTTATTTGTTTATTTTCTGTTTTATATTTAATCAACTTCAATTCAAATAACCGAAGTTTCTTAACTGTCTTTCGTTGTTTCTCCAGTCTTTGTTTACTTTAACATACATTTCTAAAAAGACTTTTTTCTCGAAAAATTGCTCCATTTCCTTACGAGCTAAAGTTCCTACACGTTTTAAATCTTTTCCCTGATGTCCGATAATTATTCCTTTCTGACTTTCTCTAATTACCATTATTATCGCTCTAATTCTAATGATGTTAGGTTCTTCTTTAAATTCTTCAATAACCACTTCGCATGAGTAAGGAATTTCTTTTTGGTAGTGCATTAAAATTTTCTCACGAATAATCTCTGCTACAAAGAATTTTTCGGGTTTATCGGTTAGTTGGTCTTTATCATAAAAAGGAGGAGCTTCGGGCAACAAACTTTTAATTTCGAGCATGATCTGATCTACATTAAATTGATGCAAAGCCGATAGTGGATAAATTTTTGCGTTAGGCAATATTTCTTGCCAATAAGCTACTTTTTCTTCTAAAAAAGCTTGGTCAACCAAGTCAATTTTATTGATTAATACCAATACAGGTACATCAGTTTTCTTTAGTTTTTCTAGTATTTCTTGGTATTTCAGTTCTTTTTCTTGTACTTCAACCATAAATAAAAGTACATCAGCATCAGATAAAGCAGAACGAACAAAAGTCATCATTCCTTCGTGCATTTTATACTTAGGATCAACAAAACCGGGGGTATCAGAAAAAATAATTTGATGTTCTTCATCATTTACTATTCCTAAAATTCGGTGTCGGGTAGTTTGTGCTTTAGAAGTAATAATAGATAGTTTTTCGCCTACCAAGGTGTTCATTAATGTTGATTTTCCAACATTGGGGTTGCCTATAAT
>CAMPHX010000303.1 GCA_946886085.1 uncultured Flavobacteriales bacterium
AAATAATATACACCCAAATAACAAGAACAACTATGAAAAAAGTACTGAAAATTACAGGAATAACCTTATTAGTTTTATTGGTTTTAATTATTTCGTTGCCTTTTATGTTTAAAGGTAAAATAATAACTATAGTAAAAGAACAAGCTAATGCTAACCTTAATGCAAAAGTAGATTTTGGTGAGTTCGATATGGGCTTAATCAGTACTTTTCCCAACTTTAATTTTTCTATTGATAATGTTACTGTTGATGGTGTTGATAAATTTGAAGGAACACAGTTGGCAAATATCAAAAACCTATCGTTAAGGGTAGATTTAATGAGTGTAATTAGTGGAGATGAAATTAAAATTAAGTCTATTTATATCGAAGATCCGGTAATTAATGCAATTGTATTGGCAGACACTTCGGCAAATTGGGATATTGCTAAAGCAACTGAACAAGTTGAAGAAGAAGTAGCAGAGGAAGAAGCGTCTCCTTTTAAGTTGAACTTGAAAGATTTAACCATTAAAAATGCAAAAATAATTTACGAAGATGCCACTATGAATTTAACCACTTCAATCATTGGGTTAAACTTCAACCTTTCGGGAGATATGACACAAGATGTAACCGATTTAGTTACTACAACAGTAATAGATGAGTTAAACCTTACTATGGATAATGTGGCTTATTTCAAAAAAGCAAATGTAGAAGCTGATGCCATTATTAAAGCAGATTTGGCTAATAATAAATTTACTTTTACCGATAATCAATTTAGATTAAATGAATTGTTTTTAGGTTTTGATGGTTGGGTAGCCATTTTTGAAGATAGCGATGACATTGATATGGACATTACTTTTAGTGCTCAAAAAACTGATTTTAAAAATATTTTATCGCTAGTTCCTGCTGTATTTATGACCGATTTTGCATCCGTAAAAACAGAAGGTAAATTAGCATTGAATGGATTTGCTAAAGGAAAAATGACAGAAACTGCTTTACCTGCTTTTGGATTAGATTTATTGGTAGAAAAAGCTATGTTTAAATATCCAGATTTGCCTAAAGCCGTAAATAACATTCATGTAGATTTAGCTATTTCAAATCCGGGTGGAAGTGAAGACAATACGTTAATTAACCTTAAACGTTTTTATATGGAAATGGCAGGAAACCCTGTAGAGATGAAAATGCGTTTAAGCACACCTATTTCCGATCCTAATATTGATGCCAATTTAATGGCTAAGTTAGACTTGGCTTCTGTTAAAGATGTGATGCCAATGGAAGCAGGTGACGAAATGAATGGTAAAATTAATGCAGATGTAACCTTAAAAGGAAAAATGTCTTCTATAGATAATGAAAGATATGAAGAGTTTGAAGCTAAAGGTAGCTTTGGTATTACAGATATGTTGTATAAAAGTGATTCACTTCCTTATGATGTGTTGTTGCAACGAATGACGTTAAACTTTTCTCCAAAATTTGTTGAGTTAGCTAACTTTGATGCACAAATAGGAAAATCAGATATGCACGCCAATGGAAAAATTGAGAACTTTATTGCTTATGTGTTAGATGATAGCACTAATGTGTTAACAGGAAATTTTATGTTTAACTCTAATGTAATGGATTTAAATGAATTTATGACAGAGGAAGAAGTAGCCGCAACAGAAGGTACAGAAGTAGCAGAAGAACCATTGGCGGTTGTTGAAGTTCCTGAAAACATTGATTTTAGTTTAATATCAACATTAAACAAAGTAATTTACGATAATATGGAAATTACTGATATGAAAGGGTTGATAATAGTAAAAGACCAAAAAGTAAGCATGAAAGATGTTGCTATGAATTTATTAGGAGGAAAAATGATGATGAGTGGATTTTATGAAACAATCAACCCTACTGCTCCTGGATTTAATTTCGATATGGCAATTCAAGATTTTGATGTAGCAACAGTAGTAAAGACATTTAATACGATTGAAACAATGGCTCCTTATGCTAAAAATGCTAAGGGTAGATTTAATACAAGTATGATTGTTTCAGGAGTATTGGACAAAGAAATGATGCCAGATATGAATTCACTAACAGGAAGTGGAGATATGCTTACCAAAAATATAAAAGTGGAAGATGTAAAAGCAATGAATCAATTAGCAGATGCACTTAAAAATGATAATTTAAGAGTATTGGAAATTAATGATGCGAATATTAAATATGCTTTTAAAGATGGTAGAGTAACCATCGAACCATTTGATGTGAAATTGGGTAAAACCACAGGGACAATGTCAGGTTCTAATGGATTCGACCAAACCATAGATTACAAAATGACCTTAAAAACACCTACATCTGAATTAGGTGCTGGTGATGCAGTGAACAAATTGAACAGTCAGGCAGCCGGATTAGGAATGAACTTAAAATCTGCTGAAACGGTTAGTGTAGATGTATTGATGAAAGGTACTTTTGATGATCCTAAAGTGAGTGTTAGTTTAAAAGATGCGATAGGAAACATTAAAGATGAAATTAAAGAACAAGTAAAAGAAAAAATTACCGAAGAGGTAGATAAAGCTAAAGAAGAAGCTAAGAAGAAAGCCAGAGAACAAGCTGATAAATTAATTGCTGAAGCTGAAAAAAATGCTCAAAAAATTAGAGATGAAGCAAAGTCTGCTGCTGATAAAGTGAGAGCTGAAGCCGATAAACAAGCGAAAGATTTAATAGCTAAAGCCGGAAGTAATCCGCTTAAAAAAATTGCTGCAGAAAAAGCAGCTCAAAAAATTAATGATGAAGCGGAGAAAAAAGCAATAGGAATAGAAAATGAAGGCAATAAAAGAGCAGATGCATTAGTTTCTAAAGCAAAACAAGAAGCGGATGACATGATGCAAAAAGTGGAAGAAAAATAATTTACCATTTTGGTTTAATTATTGAAATAAATTAAACCTGACAGGTTGGTGAAGCTTGTCAGGTTTTCTATTAGGGTTTTAAATAAGAAAAAGGTGAATAACTATATATTTTTAGCAATTACAATTTTATGTTTTTCGGGTGTGTATGCTCAGGATGAAAATTGTCCTGAACCCAAGAAAAAAGCGGTAAAATATTTCGAGAGTGCTAGAACTGCTTCGTTTAATGATAAAAAGACCTTATTAATAGAAGCTATTAAAATTGACCCCAATTATTTAGAAGCTTATGA
>CAMPHX010000304.1 GCA_946886085.1 uncultured Flavobacteriales bacterium
GCCATAAGTAATATACAATTCGTCTAAGATTGTTATCAATTGAAGACTTCGTTTTAACAGATAAAATATGCAATAGATCTATCCGTATTTTCTTTAACAACAATTCAGTATTCCAATTATTTACTTGGCAAGTTGTAATTAATGAGTCCTTAATTTCCATCAAAAGATTCTCTTGAGATATACTTTCCTTTTGAAGAAGTTGATGAATAAATTCGTTAGAAATTTCAGATAAGATGTATTCGAGTTCTTCTTTTTCTTCTATGTTATCAACTTTTTCAAGAACAGAATTCAAACGTGTTAAATAAGTGGAAGCTAGGGTTCCAATAATGATTTTGCCTTTTTCAAAATCCACACTTTTCAGTTCGTTTAATGTGATTGAGAAATTTAAAATGAAATTATCTAATTCCACTTTTTTTAGCAACAAGAAAATTTCTTCGTTCTTATTAACGAATATTCTATCGATCCGGTTTTTTAGCATTTCTAATTGCAAATAGTAGATTTAGTCACGTAAAGCTTGAATCATTTGTTGAAAATTTGAACTTATTCTTAACTGAACATCGGCCGTATTCATATTCCATAGTAAAGCTAAATATTGAATTACACTCTCAACTTTTCCCGGCATTATGGTTTTTCCTTCTTCTTCAATAAATGGTCCATCTGTTTCGGTCAAAAGTCTATCAAACGGAATTCGCTGAATTATTTTTTTTCCCGATTCTGATTTAACCATTGCTGGATTAACTGAAAAATAGTATCCTGCCTCAACAATCTGATCAATCAAATTGAGTGGACCCGAATACCAATGAAAAATTGCATTAGTAACCTTATGCTCAATCAGAAGGTTTAAAACTTCCTTTTCAGCTCGCCTAGAATGGATACTAAGTATTTTCTTTTTCCCAGAAACAAGGTTTAATATCCTTACAAATGTTTTCAATTGAATTTCCTTTGTACTGAAACCTTCTCTCGAAAAGTCTAAGCCAACTTCTCCGATATATGAAGTATTAGAAAAATTACTTTCAAATTTCGAAAATTCAGCTTCATGGTATTGTGCAAATAATGGATGCATACCTAAAGCGAGTCGAATTTTTTTACTGTTCAAAAAAAAGGGCAAACCCATTTCATAATGACTGGGTAAGTTTGTCATAGATAAAACGACTATTCCAGCTTTTTCACTTTCAATCAAAACTTTTCTTGGATCATCATACAAATCAATATGACAATGTGAGTCTATAATCATCTCAATCTTAATTCGGACTTCACAAAAGTACTTCCTTTATCACTAAATAGTCGTAAAACTTCTTCTTTGGACCTCAAAACCATTTCCGCATAGTCTTCAAGACTATCAAAATCAATATTTCCAGTCACCAACAAATCCCTCTTCATTGTTTCCAATGAAATACTTTTTTTTAGGTAGCTAAATAATGCTGGAAGATCTTTACTTTCATTTAATGAATTCGCTTTCGTAATAAAATTACCGTAGTGATTTTCGTTGTCTAACCCTGCTTTGTTTAAAGCTGCTCTTCTATATATACAAGGCATACATTTCCCACACTCTTGAACACCAGTTTTTACTGTCCAGGTTTGTTTTCTTCCCCTTTTACCACACGAAACTGAATCATGGAAGATACCTTGAAGAAACGCTTGATTCGTACAATTACGAATCATTTCCCCCTTAGTCATTAACGTATATGGATTATATATTTTAATAGATAGTCCTAAATCAGAAAGTAATTCTTGAGTATTCTTTAAAACATATGGATGAGTTGTTCTTGTACTTAAAGAACTTACTCTTGACGGTGTCAGAGGATAATTAATTGAAATTGTACCGTTTTCAGGAATTATCAACTCTTCAATGGGAGATAAATAGCAACCTAAACCAATGAAAAATAATGAACGACTACGATAATTATTTTCTAATGTGACCCTGATATTATCGGTATCTTTCCTTGATAAAGCTAGTTTTGATTGCACCCAATAAATTTTATTGGGATATTTAGCCATTAAATGGCTCAATAACTTTGTCTGGTCATTATTTGGACCTGGTGATTTCGAATCAAAATGAGATACCAATAATATTCGTTCTCCTGCTCTCAGCTTTTCTAATTCATCAATAACTCCAATTAGAGAATCTAACCCCCCCGAAAATAAACTCGTAGATTTTATTGAGTCGACTTCATAGGTTGGTGGTGTTTTTCTTTTTCTTCTTCCTGATAAAGCTCGAGGAAAATAAAATGTGTCTTGTATATTTTGCCCGAAAGTCACAGTCCAATTATCCCCAGTCAAGAAGTCCAATATCTGTTTCAATTTTTCTTCTTTACCATTCCAAGTTGAAATGTTATTTACCGGGAATTCTACTTCTATATCTCTTGTCCAACCATCATTCGAATATTTATTTCGGCTGAGCAGATTGTCCACACCATAAACTATTGCAGAGATTAAGAAGAAATCAAATTTTACAGACGTGAAATCATTCTTAAAATCAAAAACTTTTTCATACTGCAGAAATGATAATGGAACTTTCCTCTCTATTCCATGATCTATATAACAAAGTGTCACATTTGAAAACTTGCCATAATCTGCATCTTCTAGAACTATACTTACTTTCATAACTATTCAAATACGGTTAATACATCTTGTTGAATGTTTTTTATGAGCCTGTCGGCATCATCTGAACTCCAATCTAAATCTTGAAGTGGGTTTTTCTTGTGCATGTCACTAACTCTTTCGACTATAAAGTTTTTAATTTGGTTGAAAAGGTTGTTACAATCACTTTCATTCTTTTTTCTAATCAAATTTTCATAGAACCATTTTGACAATAATTCATTGATATAATATCCGAAATACTTTATTATCAAATCCTCCAATGTGTTTGATGTAAAAGTTTCTTCCAATGATACTTGCACGTCATCTATGGAATCTGCCTTTCCAATTAGTTCTTCCAATAATAACCGAGTAGCTTCTTTCGCAGCGTTATCATCAATTGATGTTGCATCTCCAGAACAATATTCAATCAAATGATTAATAACATCTCCAACCGTTTTATTATCAATATCTGTTAAACCTGTTGACTCAAGAGTTTCTCTAATATTATTGCAAGAACTAATAAACTTTGAAAAAACTCCTCACATTTTCTTTTCA
>CAMPHX010000305.1 GCA_946886085.1 uncultured Flavobacteriales bacterium
CTAAAAAGGTTGGTAATTTCTTGGTCGATTCTGTTGAAGTTGGCAGTAACTTGATTTTGAAAAATATCATTGTCTAATTTATCATCACCGGTATTAGTCATTAATGCGAAATCAGGAATTTTTGTAACAAAATTTTTGTAGATTTTTTCTTTATCAAAATAAGGAAATTGTGCAGAAAAGAAAGGGGGTTCACCTCCTGCAATTTTACCCGTAAAGTGGCCAATTTTTTGGCCTGCAACATCACGAGCTTGAATTACACTTTCTTCCTGTAAAGAATCACTAGTACTCAAAGAGCTTTCAGAGGTTGAATAAGAAGATTTAATTTTTTTAATTTTACCAAAAATTTGTGAAACTCTCTCAGCTGTTTCTTTACTATTTGTCATTCCAATAAACTGATTACCTAAATTAGATATGGTAACTTTAGCAAGTTCTTTTCCATAATTCAACTCCAATTGAGAATAATCTTGTACAGCTAGCATAGTACAAACTTTGTTACTTCGAGCTGTTGCAGGTAGTTCATCTAGACCTTTAATATAAATAGTTGGTAATTCATCTATACAAAATATACTTTTATTTTTACCTTGTTGGTTCATCTGTTGCATACATACAGAAAGGATTAAAGCAATTCCAGGAGAAAGAGCTTGTTTTATTGCAGGATCATTACAAATTGCTAACATTTTCGGTGATGATGGATTTGTAATATTTAAATCAAAATCATCTTTTCCCATAACCCAAAACAATTCTTCGTTATACAATTGGCTTAATGGTAACTGCAATGATGCTACTGCACCAGCTAATTGACCTTCGGCATTTTTTTCATGAGAAATAGATATAGGCATCATCATGCTTTTAATTTCTTTATCTGTGTTTAAAATATCTAGTCCATCTGAATAATTTTGTAAAGAAAAAACAACACAGTGTGGTAACGTACAATATTCTGGATGGTGTTTTTTTAAAAACCAAATTATAGCTCCAAACCATGCAATAGCATTATCAGCCCAAAAATCTGCTTTTATTATCCATTCCCTTTTAATATTTTTCATAATAGTATCAGCAGCTGTCCTAGCATAATTTTTATTAGTTAAATACTTTGGGGAAATTGGATTACAACGAACACTTTGTTTTAATAAAGAAAAGTTTATAATAGAAAACTTAACCTTAGTGTTGGTTTTAGTGTTATATAAAGTGTTATAAGCTGTTAAAGCTAAAGTAGGTGGATTTCCTTTAAAATCATAAATTACTCCTGCAAAACCTTTCTCAATGGCTTGATGAATGAAAGGTTCAATTAAACTTGCAGACTTTCCACTACCTGCCCCACCTTCAACCCAAATGCCTTGCTGT
Organism: uncultured Flavobacteriales bacterium; assembly: GCA_946886085.1. The sequence continues at coordinate 1,342 of CAMPHX010000305.1, forward strand.
GGGGAATGAACGACTAATTTTCCTTTATCCGTTAAAAAAGAAAAAGACATATCATTTTCTTTTTCAGAGGAAACATTGTCAAGCATATTTTCCTCTTTCAAAGGAGTTTTACTTAAAGAAAAATATACAGCTGTTGGATAAATAATAAGTAAAAGAAAAGCCGGATATAAAATAACATCATAAATGTAAATATTTATAAATCCAACGCTTATTGCTACTCCAAGTATTATAGAAGCTATTAAATACACATAGGCTTTTTCTTTCTCGATTTGCTTCCCAAGTTTCATACTAGGTGTAATCCAAGCAAACAAACCAACAGCTCCACAATAAACAATTCTAATAATTGTCATTTTAGGGCTTAGAGTATTATAAAAATACTCTAATGGTATATAAAGAATATTTTCTTTATCAGGTAAGTATAGCTTGTTTACTAATACCCAATCTAGGAGAATGAGGATTAAAAAAAACAATACAAATACTAATAACAAAGCTTGGGTGTCTTTCTTTTCTTTTGATACTGACATGATATAATAGTTTAAGGATGAACAAATATAGTACTTATCTTTTTAAATTTTTACCTTTCTTTCTAGTGTGAAGTTCTTCATCTTCATGTTTATTTCTTTTATGGTCTTGGTTTTGTACAGGTGCAATAAAATCATTGTTTTCATTATTAGTTTGTTTATCCTCTGATTCAATAGAGGGTTTATCAAAATGGTACTCTTTATTATTTTGCTGATAGTTTACCATATTTTCATTTAAATGTTTTTCAATTTTATTCCAACTTAAACCCCTAGAAATATCACTAGCTTTAAATGTTTTAGCATCATTTACATTAATTGGAGTAAAACTTATTCCATAGGTTCCGGCAGCATTTTGATGAAAAACAGTTTCAACATTTCGTTTCTTAAGAAAAGAATATAATTCTTCTTGAGAAACACTTTGTTTTAAAGCTTTACCTACAATGTTTTTGATATACTGTTTTTGGTCTTTTTCACTTACGTTTTTAATTGCTATGCCACCATTTAAAGAAATAGCAGAAAAACGTTCCGGAAGCTTTTTTTCAGGAAAGTAATAAAACACATTTTTTTCATTGTCCTTTATTCCATAAACATATTCGTTATTACTTTTAAGAAAACGAACATAAAGCCCTGCATTTTTACTTAAATCTTCAAATTGTTTTGGATTAACGCTATTATCAAGAGCATTATCAAGTATTGATATTAATTCTGCTTTAAGAGTTTTTTTTAATGTTCCTGATTCCTCTAAGAATTCAACCAAGGGTTTATGAGAACTACCAAGTAAAGCCTCTAAATGCTCGTTATTTAAATCCTCTTTGATAATTAATGGTTCTATATCCTTTACATGTTCCATCACTAAAGGTTTTAGAGTTTCATCCTTTAATGCTTTTTTAATAGCGTTTTGTAATGAGTATTTTTGAGCATTAACAAGTCTTAGGGATTCTGATTTTTCTTTACGATTATATTCTGTAATTACTAAATCATATTTTACTTCCAGTTCTCTACTTAAGCGTTGGCTATCCTTTTTATAAAAGGACCTCATTTTATCGTTAAACTTTCCTTCATTATCAATATTAGAAACAACAACATGATAATGCTTATGTTCTTTATCGTTGTGTTTATAAATGATAAAAGGGTGTCCTTCAAATCCCATTTCTTTTAGATAATCATCAGCAATGGAAATAAACTTTTTATCGTTTATTACATCCTTGTGATTAAAAGAAAAGGGAATATCATGCCCTTTATTTTGAGCATACTTATTC
>CAMPHX010000306.1 GCA_946886085.1 uncultured Flavobacteriales bacterium
GTTCAAAACCACTGTGTATTTTCAACAGAATTAACTCAGATTAGAATTATTTTTGTATAGCTTCAATTTAATTTTATAATGTTATCATCACAACAGCAATATTGTTTATACCTTTTACTTACTGCATTCGTGTTGTGGAGTTGTAAAACTACTCAGCCACTTCCCGAAAAAAAGAAAACCACCACAAAAAACAACACACCTCCTGTGAATGTTGTATTTGAAGAATTAGAGGTAACTGATATAAAAAAAGAAGAAGTCTCTGTTGCTGAACCAACTTTATCTAAAGAAGAACTAGAACTTAAAACCAAATATGCCGAATTGTTAGAAGCCTCTCCCAAAGAGTTAGAAATTGTTGAGTTGTATGCTTTTATTGATGAATGGGTAGGCGTAAAATACAAATATGGCGGCACTACAAAAAAAGGTGTAGATTGCTCCGGTTTTACGAATTTACTTTATAACAATGTGTTTAAGAAAGAATTGCCTCGTTCTTCATCAGATATAGCGGCTGTTGCCAAAAGCGTTTCTAAAAAAGAACTTAGTGAAGGCGATTTTGTGTTTTTCTCTATTAGAAGCAACAAAGTAGATCATGTAGGTATTTATTTGACAAATAATCGTTTCGTACATGCAAGTACTTCTAAAGGAGTAATTATTTCAAATTTAGAACATCCTTATTATGCCAAACACTTTAAAACAGGAGGACGATTAAAATGAACGTACTAATTACAGGTGCAAGCAAGGGAGTTGGTGCTGCTTTAGTGAAACACTTTGCTACTCATACCGATGCTACTATTATTGCTTTGGCAAGAAACATAGAATTACTAAAAAAATTGCAAAATTTTTGTGTTAAAGAATATCAAAAATCCATTCATGTTTATAATGTTGATTTAAGCCTAACTGATTTTCAAACAGCTTTGAATGCTATTTTAAAAGAACATCAGCACATTGATATTGTTATTAATAATGCGGGATTTTTAGCTCATCTTCCTTTTGAAAAAACAGATTTAAAAACTATTCAACAGACTTTTCAGGTAAATGTTTTTGCTCCTATGTTGCTTTTACAAAGCGTTTTTACTCATCTTGATGTAACAAAAAAATGTCATGTAATTAATATTGGCAGCATGGGTGGATTTCCGGGTTCGATAAAATTTCCGGGATTGGCTGTTTATAGTGCCTCAAAAGCTGCTTTAGCCAATTTAACCGAGTGCTTAGCAGAAGAATATAAAGGTAAAAATGTATTTGTAAATTGCTTGGCATTAGGCTCGGTGCAGACAGAAATGCTTAGCAATGCTTTTCCGGGTTTTAAAGCACAAACTACTGCTGAAGAAATGGCTAAATTTATTTTTGAATTTGCTACTCAACAACCTGTTCTCATCAACGGAAAAGTTATTCCTGTTTCAGTGGATACTCCTTGAGAGATTTATAAAATTTTAAGTAATCCTACTTCAAAGCAACTATAATACTTATTAAAACGGCATATAAAGCTTTTTATTCTTCGCATAATTAAACAAACAATTCCTCTAATACCTCTTTGGTTTTTAAGGTATCAAAATTTACTGCATGTATTTTATAATAATCCAATAACGCTTGTAATAGGTTTGCTCTTAATTTATTATTGATAACGGTATTTTCAATTTCCTGATAATGGTGTTGAATGATTCCTAACACTATTTGCGATGCTTCTGAATCTATATATGCAGGATGAAAAGGCTTTATAGGCAAAAATACACCTTCTTGTAAATCGAAGTATTTATTTTCTGCATTTAGTTTTGTGTTTACTTGTGGGGGAAATCCTAAATATTTGGCAAAAAGCGTTAAAAAATAAATATGAAAATTAGCGTAATTTTTTTCGGTTACATCCAACACTTGGACGCTATGATATAAAAAATGAAATAAATCGCTATTTGGTTCCTCTTCTCTGATGGTTTTATAAATAACCTCTGCAATAAAAAAAGCAATACTGCCTTTGTAAACATTAAAAGGAATATCCCGAAAAGGCACATCTAACTTAATATCTTTAAGTTGTTGTAGTCCTTTATTTTCTTTGTGATAAGCATTTACATCAACTAATGACAGAGGTTGTAAATAAGCAAATTTATTAGCTGATTTTTTACTTCTTACTCCATTAATAATATAAGACTGCAACCCGAATTTTTCAGTATAAATTTTGGCAATAATGCTTTTTTCGCCATACTTAAACTGATGAATTACTATTCCTTTGGTAGTGTGGAGCATATAGGCTTGCTGTTGTTTGTTATTCGTTAATTTTTCAGTTCTCAGTCTTCAGTTCTCAGTCTACAAAATTTCCGTCTTCAAACCTCAAACTTTTTCTCAATTAAGTATAAGAATTTTTCCGGCTTTCTTCTGGCTACCATCTTCGCTATTCGCAAAAACCATATACACGCCTGATTTTACTCGTTCTCCATTAATGTTTTTACCATCCCAAATTGCTTGTCCGCCCAACGAAATAGTTTCATAAACAATGTTACCTTCGATATCTGTAATTTTTACATTTGAGTTTACCACCATTCCCCTAATGGCTATTGTTCCATTAAAACCAGGTTTTACAGGATTGGGATAAACAAATAATTCATAATCATCTAAAGGTTCTGTTGCTGTGCTTTTGTAAGAAAGTAAACCTTTACTTGTTGCAAAAAACACTTCTCCTGTAGTGTGATTAATGGTTATGTCTAAAATATGATTAGAAAAAAGCGGACTGTTATCTTCGGTAAAATGAAAAACTTCTTCCGTACCATCGGCACTCATTAAAAATACTCCGGAGTTTTGTGTGCCAAACCATTTTCTATCAGCTCCATCTACAGCTATTGCTGTTACAGATTCTGTTCCTAACAGAATTTCTACATTTCCATCTTGTTCAACAAAAATTTGGTTGGCAGTAACTTCTCCATCAAAAACAGCATCAGGAGAGAATATTACAGCAACACCTTCATCTGTTCCCAACCAAATTTTACCATCTACATCTTGTTCAATACAATAAATAGCCGTTCCAGGGACATTACTTCCGCCTAAGGTAGTAACTCTATCATCAGCAGTAGTATTAAATGTTTTATTTTCATCAAAAATTATTATCTGTTTATTAATAGGATCAAC
>CAMPHX010000307.1 GCA_946886085.1 uncultured Flavobacteriales bacterium
GATATTCTCCCAGTTCTACAACAACATCTTGTTTGTCGTCTTCTTCTTGTTTTGCAAAAAAATCTAAATCACAAGAAACAAGTGAAAGTAAAATTATAACGACTCCTATCAGTTGTTTCATTGTTGTTTGTTATTTGTTCTCAGTTATTCGTTATTTGTTAACCACCATTAACTATTATAATTACTGTAACTTAGACAATACTTCTTTATGAATTTTTACAGGGTATTTTTTTCTCAATGTTTCTACCCACTCTTTTTCTAATTTGTTTTGATAATCTGAAGTTACCAATCCTCTTACTTCATCTAATAATTTAGGTTGAGGAGCTAATACTTCTTTTACTTCAATCAATACAACTTCATTTTCGTTGTTAAGTTTGGTCACCGCTTTGTTTTCCCATTTAGCTTTGGCAACTAATTCGTTTTGTTCTTTAGTAAATTTACCTTCTTCAATAGTTAAATTAAGTTGACTGTCTTTATTGATTTGTTTAAGAATATCCTCATTACTATATCCTTTTTTAGCTTTCGCCTTAATTAATTTCTCTACTTTTTTAGCTATTTTTTCGTTGCTACATTTGTAGATAACTGCATCTGCACGTTCTCCCCACATGTAATTTTGTTTGTTTGCTTCGTAAAAAGCTTCCAAACCTGTAGTATCTTTAACTGCTTTGCTCCATACTTTTTCATCGGTAATGTTAAACAACAAAATTCCTTCTCTATATTCTTGCAGCAACATTCTAAACTCTTTATTAACGATAGGAAGTCTTCTGTTTTTAAACCTCATGGTCATTTCTTCAACCACAGTATTATATAATTTGTTGATGTAAGGCTTGATATCTACATTAGTAGGCTCATTTCTACTCATGTGGTTTTCTAATCTTTTAGCAAATTGTGTTTGTCTATACTCAAATTTTTCACCATCTATTGGATAAAACCCGAACATTACTTTATCTAATTTAGCAACATCTTCTGCTTTCCATTCTCCTTTATTAAACTTTTTTTGATCTACAGCTGTATAAAAATCATTTCTTCTTTTAAGGTCTTCTTTAAAATTGTTGTCTTTCTTAATATTTTCAATTACAATTTCTTTACTCTTATTTGCTCTGGAATCTCTTGCTACTTTAGCTTTTAATGTTGGGTATAATTCCTCATAAGATTCTAAGTTTTTCAACTCTAAACGTTTAATGATGTGCCAACCGTAATCTGTAAGTATAGGTGCTGAAATATCCCCATCATTTTCTAAAGCAAAAGCAGCTGTCTCAAACTCTTCTACCATTTTTCCGGCACCAAAAGCAGGTAACTCACCACCTCTTTTTGCAGATTCTTTATCTTCTGAGTATTGTCTTGCTAAAGTTGTGAAATCAGCATTTTCAGCAGTTACTTTTGTATAGATTTCATCTATCTTTTCCTTTTTTTGATTAATTTCTTCTTCACCTATTTTTTTATCTGCTCTTACCATTATATGAGCTACTTTCATAATTCCTCTGGCTTTTCTTTTATCAATGGTTTTTACTAAGTGATAACCAAAACTTGTTCTTACAGGCATAGAAATTTTTCCTACTTCAGTTTCATAGGCTGCTGTTTCAAAAGGATAAACCATTTGAAAAGCTGAAAAATAACCTAAGTTTCCTTTATTTTGAACTGCTGAAGGATCTTCAGAAACTTCTGCAGCTACTTTTTCAAAATCTTCTCCACCAACAATTCTTTTTCTAATTTTCATTATTTTATTGTAAGCTGCCAAGGTATCTTTTGGATCTGCTTCTAAAGCTACTTTAACTAAAATATGAGCTGCTTTAACATCATATTTCATTCTTTCATAAGCTTCTTCAATTAACTTTTCAGTAACTTCTCTATCACTTAAATAAGGTTGAGCCAGTTGCTTTCTATAACCTTCTAATTCTTGTGTAAAGGCAGGTAAAGTATCCATGCCTAAATCTTCAGCTTCTACAACTTTTAATTTAAATTTAATATATAAATCTAAATAGTCTTCCACCTCTTCTTTCGTATTCTTTTCATTGTCTGAATTTTTATTATATATGGCTTCAAACTCTTCTAAGGTGATTTTTTTGTCTCCAATTTCCATTAATATCGGACTATCATTTTTCTGAGCAAAAACTACCAATGTTCCTAATAAGAAACTTATACAAACAATTAATTTTTTCATTTTTATTCTAATTTAATTTTTAGTTTACTTTCTAATCTCTAATTTCTATCGTCTTGAATAATTAGGAGCTTCTCTGGTAATGGTAATATTATGCGGATGACTTTCATTCATTCCTGAAGCTGTTATTCTAATAAATTTAGCTTTTTTCAACTCTTCAATATTTTTTGCTCCACAATAACCCATTCCCGCTTTTAATCCACCTATCATTTGATAGATTACCTCACTTAAAAATCCTTTGTAAGGTACTCTTCCCGAAATTCCTTCCGGTACCAATTTAGCTATATCATCTTCAGCATCCTGAAAATATCTGTCTTTAGAACCTTTTTGCATCGCTTCTATTGACCCCATCCCTCTGTATGCTTTAAATTTTCTGCCTTCATAAATGATGGTCTCTCCCGGAGATTCATCAACACCTGCAAACAATGAGCCTGCCATAATAGAATCTGCTCCTGCCGATAAAGCTTTTACAATATCTCCGGTAAATCTAATTCCACCATCAGCAATTAATGGCACCCCTGTACCTTTTAATCCTTCAGCAACCATCATTACTGCAGAAAGTTGCGGAACCCCAACACCAGCAATAATTCTTGTAGTACAAATAGAACCAGGTCCAATTCCTACTTTCACCGCATCTGCACCAGCTTCCACCAATGCTAAAGCTGCTTCTTTAGTAGCAATATTTCCTACTACTACTTGTAAGTTTGGAAAAGTGGACTTAACCGTTTTTAATGTTTCTATCACTCCTCTAGAATGTCCGTGAGCAGTATCTATAATTACTGCATCTACTCCAGCTTTTTCTAACGCTCCAACTCTCTCCAACACATCTGCTGTTACTCCAACTGCTGCTGCTACTCTTAATCTTCCGTACTCATCTTTACAAGCATTTGGCTTAAGAATAACTTTCTTAATATCTTTATATGTAATTAATCCAATTAGTTCATTAT
>CAMPHX010000308.1 GCA_946886085.1 uncultured Flavobacteriales bacterium
ACCTGTTAAACTAGCCTACTAAATTACCACTTTTTTTGGTCTTTCGATGGCGTAAATTATTCCTAAAAAGGCAAAAATTATTAACGTATGTATAAGATGTTTGGTGTAGAAATTTTCTATGGTAAATTGAGTTGTTGCAAAGTAGAGCAACAGCGTTAATCCTAAATATAATCCGATTTTGAAATAATTGTATTTAATGGGATAATGTTTTTGTCCTAAAACAAACGAAATGATACACATAGACGAATAACAAATTAATGTTGCCCAAGCAGAGCCAACATAACCAAAAATTGGAATCCAAATGTAGTTTAAAAGTACGGTTATAAAAGCACCAAAAACGCCTATATAAGCTCCATATTTTGTTTTTCCGCTTAGCTTGTACCAAATAGATTGATTGTAATAAATGCCTAAACTAATATTGGCGAACAATAATATGGGCACTACCTGAAGCCCTACCCAATAAGCTTCGTTGGGAATAAAATATTTCACAATATCAATGTACAACATTACTCCCAAAAAGATGGTAGCACAAATAATAACAAAATAAGTCATGATACTAGCATAAATTTCTTTGGCATTTTTTTCTTTTTCCTGAGCAAAAAAGAAGGGTTCTGCAGCATACCTAAATGCCTGAATAAATAAGGTAATTATAATAGAAACTTTGTAACTAGCTCCGTAAATTCCAATTTGCGACATCGTTTCCAGCTCACCTTTACTTTCAAACAACATCCGTTTAAGCATAATTCTGTCGATGGTTTCATTTACAATTCCCGCCAACCCAAAAACCAATAAAGGCAACGCATAAATAAACATTTTTTTAAGCAATGCGAATTCAACACTGAACTTGGCTTTTAACATATCGGGCAGTAACAGCAAAAACTTAACAATGCTTGCAATAAGATTAGCGATGAAAACATAGCCTACACCTATTTCTGGATTATAAAAAGTTTCGATGAGCCAGTTGGTCTCTCCAGCTTTATACATGGGCAAACAATAGGCTAGAAAAAATAAATTTAAGCCAATGTTTACACCAATATTTGCAAAATTGATTACAGCAAATTTTATAGGTCGGTTATCGGCTCTTAATTTCGCCATAGGAATAGAGGCAACTGCATCTAAACCAACTATCATGGCAAACCAAGTTACAAACTCTTTGTTATTGGGATATTTCAGCCAATTAGCAATAGACTGATCAAACAAAAAAGCCAATGCTATAAACACAAAAGAAGTAGTGAAAAGCGAGTAAATAATAGTGGAATATACTTTTTTGTTGTCGTATTCTTGCAAAGTAGAAAAACGGAAAAAAGCGGTTTCCATTCCGTAGGTTAGAAAAACAACTAAAAATGCTACATATGAATACATTTCGGTAATAATTCCGTATTGGTCGGGCGTAAACTTTGCCGTACCGATATATATAGGCACCAAAAACCAATTGAGCAAACGTCCAACTATGCTTGTAAGCCCATAAATGGCTGTTTGTCCGGCAAGTTTTTTTAGAGGGTTGCTCATAAAAAATTCAAGGTTTGATGTTCATGGTTTGAAGTTTGATTCCAAATAACTTTGAACTTCAAACTTTAAACATGGAACTATTTAAATTCCGGTTTACGCTTTTCAATAAATGCATTTGTTCCTTCAACAAAATCGGGTGTACCGAAGCATTTACCAAACTCTTCTATTTCTGTTTCGTAGCCATTTACACCGTCTTTAAAACCGGCATTTACTGCTTTTATTGCACTCGATATGGCTGTTGAGGAATTGAAAGCAATTTTTTGAGCAATTTTTTGACAAGTTGGCAACAACTCCTCTTGTGTAACTACTTGGTTAACTAAGCCAATATTAGCTGCTTCTTCAGCCGAAATCATTTTGGCAGTCATAATCATTTCCATGGCTCTGCCTTTGCCTGCCAATTGAGCCAATCGTTGTGTTCCACCATAACCAGGAATAACGCCTAAAGTTACTTCCGGCAACCCTAATTTGGCATTATCTGAAGCTATTCTAAAATGACAACTCATGGCTAATTCTAATCCACCACCTAATGCAAAACCATTTACTGCTGCAATTACCGGAGTGGTTAAATTTTCTACTAAATCAAATAATTTTTGGTGACCTTCAGCGGATAACTTTTTTCCTTCTTCTACATCAAATTGGTAAAACTCCTTGATATCTGCACCGGCAACAAAGGCTTTTTCGCCAGAACCGGTAATTATGATTACCCTAACATTTTTATCTACTTCCAATGCTTTAAAAGCACTACTCAATTCTGCAATTGTATCTGAATTTAAAGCATTTAACTGATTAGGTCGGTTAATTGTTACCTGAGCGATATTCTTTTCTTGAGTTATTAAAATATTGTTGTAGTCCATCTGTTTGTTTTTAATAGAACACGGATATAACGAGTTACCACTGATTCTTTTTTTAATTTATTAAAAAAACAAATGTAGCTAAAAATTAGCAAAAGAATAAACAAAATCAACAAGTGGTTTTTGAGTTTTGGGAGTTGAAAATTAAATTTATCTAAATCTATTTTTTTCCAATAATAGATTTACAATTTTCGCACAAATTAAGTTCAACTTGGTCAATCGTACTAATAGATTCAGCAGCATCTGTCATAAAACAATTTTTATTGTCACAATGATGAAGTCCTATGTTGTGTCCTAACTCATGAAGTGTTATTTTTTTTATTCTATCAATATAAATAACCTGGTTCGGATGTTTTATTCTAAAATTAGACATCACACAACTAACTCCTGGGCAAAATCCCAATCCAAAAACTCCCCAATCTTTATACTTAAAAGTAGGCAATTTTACCTTCCCGTTAGTATCATATTTTGTCGTTGAAATATCTTTAACAGTTAATCCAATTATGTAATTGACAGAATCAGGTTTAATGTTTCTTAAAAATCTCAATAATGAATCTGCCCTATATCTAGGTGTTTTAATATTGATATAACTTGTATTTGGCATTTCTACTACTTCGTAAACTATAGTATTAAAATGATAATAATCTTCAATAGATTTTCGAATGGTGTCTGTTAAATGAATAGGAAATTCACTGAAAGGTTGTATGACAACCATTTTTTTATTTGATTGAATATTGTCC
>CAMPHX010000309.1 GCA_946886085.1 uncultured Flavobacteriales bacterium
TCCCTGAAGGAGGAAACAACCAGTTTATGGGATGGTTAGCACCAGGCTTTGACAAATTCAGCCTTTCAGGAACATTTTTCTCTAAATTAATGCCTAACAAAAAGTACGATTTAAATACCAATATGAATGGTGAAGAAAGATCGTTGGTTGTTACAGGCGAATACGAGAAAGTTTTCCCTATGGATATTTATCCGGTTCAACTACTAAAATCTATTATGGTAGATGATATTGATAACATGGAGAAATTAGGCATATATGAAGTAGCTCCTGAAGATTTTGCACTTTGCGAATATGCGTGTACTTCAAAAACTCCTGTTCAACAGTATGTTAGAGAAGGGTTGAACAAGCTTAAAAAAGAAATGAGCTAATAATAAATATAAAAGTAAACTGTAAGCACTTACACTTATAATAAACATATGAAAGCATTAGACAATTTTATGCAAAAAATAAAACCGAAAGCTGACGGGAAATTTCCTTTAGCTTATACGGTTTGGGATGGAATGTACACCTTGTTTTTTGTACCTGGTCATACCAACAAAAACGGGGTACACATTAGAGATGGTATAGACTTAAAAAGAACCATGGTAATGGTTATTTTGGCGTTAGTTCCTTCTTTACTATTTGGTATTTACAATGTAGGACATCAACATTTTTTAGCATTAGGAGAGGTAACAACAGCCAATCATGTGTGTGATATGTTTTGGGATAAGTTTATTTTTGGAGCGTTGAAAGTACTTCCAATAATTATTGTTTCCTATGGTGTTGGGTTAGGTGTAGAATTTATTTTTGCTGCATTTAACAAACATTCTATTCAAGAAGGATTTTTGGTTTCCGGGATGTTAATTCCATTAGTATTACCGGTTGATGTACCACTATGGATGGTGGGAGTAGCAACCGTTTTTGCTGTTGTAATAGGTAAAGAAGTATTTGGAGGAACAGGAATGAACATTGTAAACGTTGCATTAACTGCCAGAGCATTTTTATTCTTTGCTTATCCAACCAAAATGTCTGGTGACGAAGTTTGGATAAATACCGGTTTAGAAGAAGGACAACAATTAGCAGATGGTTTTTCAGGAGCTACACCCTTAGCACAAGCTGTTAAAGGAGGTACAGAAGCTTTAAATACAATGAATGCTAGTGTTATGGAATCATTTATTGGTTTTATTCCGGGTTCTATTGGAGAGACTTCTACTTTAGCAATAGGGTTAGGAGCTTTATTATTATTAATTACAGGAATTGCAAGTTGGAGAATAATGTTGTCCACTTTTGTTGGTGGTTACGTTATGGCTTTGTTATTCAATTTATGGGGAGCAAACCCATTTATGGAACTAACACCAATACATCAATTAGTACTTGGAGGGTTTGCTTTTGGTGCTGTGTTTATGGCAACCGATCCTGTTACAGGTTCTCAAACGAATACAGGTAAATATATATACGGTTTCTTTATCGGAGTTTTTGCAATAATGATTAGAGTATTTAATCCTGCATATCCGGAAGGAGTAATGTTGGCTATTTTATTCATGAATATTATGGCTCCATTAATCGACCACTATGTTGTTGCAGCAAATGTTAAAAGAAGACTTAAAAGAGTTAGTGTTAAAGCTTAAACTATAAAAAAATGGATGTAAATAGTAATAAATATACCATAGGATTCTCAATCGTAATGGTAGTAATAGTAGCACTATTGTTGGCTTTTGCTTCAGAAGGTTTAAAACCGATGCAAAACCAAAACATAGAACGTGAAAAAATGCAGAATATTCTTAAGTCTGTTGGTATAGAAGTAACAAGAGATGAAGCTAAGGATGCTTATGATAAGTACATTACAGAAGAAATTGTATTGAATGATAAAGGTGAGCAAATTGAAGGAGATGCATTTAAAGTAGATATTTTAAAAGAATATAAATCTGGCGGACAAAAAAACTTTCCGATTTTTATTTATGAAAGTGAAGGAAGCAAAAAGTACATTATTCCATTAGTCGGTAAAGGACTTTGGGGACCAATTTGGGGGTATATTGCATTGGAAGAAGATAAAAACACTGTAGCAGGAGCTTCTTTCGATCATAAAGGAGAAACTCCGGGATTAGGAGCAGAAATTAACCAAGGATGGTTTCAAGAACCATTTGTGGGTAAGAAAATTTTTGACGAATCAGGAGAGTATAAATCTATTAGAGTAATTAAAGGTGGTGCTCCGGAAGGTGATAAGCATGGTGTTGATGCTATTAGTGGCGGAACAATTACCGGAAATGGTGTTTCTGAAATGTTAGTAAGAACACTAAAAACTTATGAACCCTATTTAAAATCTTAATACTATAAAATTATGAGCGAATCATTATTTTCTAAGAAAAACATGAAACTTATTAAGGATCCCCTTAATGACGATAATCCAATTACCGTTCAAGTTTTAGGTATCTGTTCAGCATTAGCAATTACCGTTAAAGTTGAAACAGCTTTTGTAATGGCAATATCTGTATTGTTTGTTTTAATAGGAGCCAATGTTATTGTTTCTTTGTTAAGAAAAGTAATACCATCTAGAATTAGAATTATTGTTCAGTTGGTAATTGTAGCAAGTTTGGTAATTTTAGTTGACCAAGTGCTTAAAGCTTTCGTTTACGATGTAAGTAAACAACTTTCGGTATTCGTAGGGCTTATCATTACCAACTGTATTATTATGGGAAGGTTGGAAGCATTTGCTTTAGGAAACAAACCCGGAGCTTCATTTTTAGATGCGGTAGGAAATGCTTTTGGATATGGAATAATTTTAATTGTTGTTGCATTTTTCAGAGAATTATTTGGTTCAGGTACATTAACATTACCGGTGGTAGGTAAAATAGAAATTTTAACAAGTTTAGCCAATAATACAGGTTACGAACATAATGGTTTAATGATTCTGCCTCCAATGGCTTTAATTACCGTAGGTGTCTATATTTGGATACAAAGAAGTAGAAACAGAAAACTAATTGAAGAAAATCATTAATTATAAAAGCATTAAATTAACGACTCATGGAATATTTTAACATTTTCGTAAAGGGTATCTTCATAGAAAATATGATTTTCGCCTATTTCTTAGGCATGTGCTCTTACTTAGCT
>CAMPHX010000310.1 GCA_946886085.1 uncultured Flavobacteriales bacterium
TTTCAGAATAGATAAAATTTATTTTCTTCTTCTAATTACTATCGCTGCGTCAGTATTTATCGTTAAACATCAATATTTTGTCTGTTAATTACTAAAATTCATATATAAAAAATTCCGCTATTAAGATGCAGTTGTTAATAAAAAAACGAAAAACGAGTTGAAGTCCCCACAGATTAAAACTTACCTTAGTGTTGATAAAAAAATGCTCCAAAAGATGCTAAAAAATGCCAATACTCTTTCTAAATTGCACAAGCGTTTTTTGATGAAAAATGCATGAATTTAATAACCCTTAAAACCCCTTATCAGAATGGAGAAAACAGTAATTAATGTAGACGAAACTACAAAAACAAACGATGAAGTTTTAGTAAATGAAATCGAAAAAAATGAAGAAAACGGTATGAAGACCTATTCACACGAGGAAGCATTAACTGATGCAGCAAAATATTTTAATGGTGATGAATTAGCTGCTAATGTATGGCTTAATAAATATGCCTTAAAAGATTCTGAAGGTAATATATATGAGTCGAATCCTGATCAAATGCACAGAAGATTAGCAAGAGAAATTGCTCGTATAGAAAGCAAGTACGCTAATCCTTATACTGAAGATGAGATTTACGATGTTTTAAAGGGGTTTAAGTACATCGTTCCTCAAGGTGGTCCAATGACAGGTATTGGTAATGACTTTCAAATAGGTTCATTATCTAACTGTTTTGTTATTGGTAACGAAGGAAATTCTGATTCGTATGGTGGTGTTATGAAAATTGATGAAGAGCAAGTTCAGTTAATGAAAAGAAGAGGTGGAGTTGGTCATGACTTATCTCATATTCGTCCAAAAGGAAGTCCTGTTAAAAACAGTGCGTTAACATCTACAGGAGTTGTTCCTTTTATGGAAAGATATTCTAATTCAACCAGAGAAGTAGCTCAAGATGGAAGAAGAGGTGCTTTAATGCTTTCTATATCTATTAAACATCCGGATGCACAACATTTTATTGATGCAAAAATGGATGGAACTAAGGTAACTGGAGCAAATGTTTCTGTTAGAATAGATGATGAATTTATGAGAGCTGTAAAAAGTAACTCAGAATACAAACAACAATATCCAATTCATTCAGATAATCCTTTATATACAAAAACAATAAATGCAAAAGAAGTATGGGATAAAATCATACACAATGCATGGAAATCTGCAGAACCAGGAATTTTATTTTGGGATACGGTAATCAATGAATCTATTCCTGATAGTTATGCTGATTTAGGTTTTAGAACAGTATCTACCAACCCATGTGGTGAAATTCCATTATGTCCTTATGATAGCTGTAGATTATTAGCAGTTAACTTATATAGTTATGTAGAAAATCCATTTACAAAACAAGCAACTTTTAACTACGAAAAATTCAATAAGCATACACAAATTGCACAACGCATAATGGATGATATTGTTGATTTAGAAATTGAAAAAGTTAACAGAATAATTGAGAAAATTGAAGCTGACCCTGAAAGTCCTGAAGTAAAAAGAACAGAATTAAACCTTTGGCAAAAAATTAAAACCAAATCTATTCAAGGAAGAAGAACAGGAGTCGGTATCACTGCTGAAGGGGATATGTTAGCTGCTTTAGGATTAAAATACGGTACAAAAGAAGCTACAGAATTTTCTACTGATGTACACAAAAAGTTTGCATTATCAGCTTACCGTGCTTCAGTTGAAATGGCTAAAGATAGAGGTGCTTTCCCCATTTATGACAGCATCAGAGAAGAAAAAAACCCAATGATTAATCGAATTAAAGACGCAGACCCTGCTCTTTATAATGATATGATTAAATTCGGAAGAAGAAACATTGCTTTATTAACTATTGCTCCAACAGGAACAACAAGCTTAATGACACAAACATCTTCAGGAATTGAACCTGTGTTTATGGTTTCATACAAAAGAAGAAGAAAAGTAAACCCTAACGATAAAAAAGTTAAAGTTGATTTTGTTGATGAAGTTGGCGATTCTTGGGAAGAATTCCACGTTTTTCACCACAAATTTGTTACTTGGTTAGAAGTAAACGGATACGATGCTGATGAAGTATCTAAAATGGAAGAAGAAGAACTGAACAAAATTATTGCTAAATCTCCTTACCACGGAGCAACAGCAAATGATGTTGATTGGGTTGAAAAAGTTCGTTTACAAGGAGCTGTTCAAAAATGGATAGACCACTCCATTAGCGTAACCGTTAATGTTCCTAACGATGTACCGGAAGATATGGTAAGTCAAATTTACCTAACAGGATGGGAAAGTGGTTGTAAAGGAATTACTGTTTACAGAGATGGTTCTAGAAGTGGTGTATTAATTTCTAATGATAAAAAATCTGAAAAAGAAGAAATCATCAATCAGTTTTTGGAAACCAACGCTCCAAAACGTCCGGAAAAATTAGAAGCAGAAATTATTCAATTTAACAACGAAAATGAAAAGTGGATTGCTGTAATTGGGTTGTTAGATGGAAGACCGTATGAAATTTTTACAGGAGCATCAAGAGAGTCTTTCTCTATTTTATCTCAAGTAAAAAAAGGATGGGTAATAAAAAGCAAGTCTGAAGATGGTAAAACCAGATACGATTTCCAATATGAAGATAGTCACGGTTACAAAACTACTATTGAAGGACTATCAAGAACATTTAATGAAGAATATTGGAACTATGCTAAATTAATTTCAGGTGTATTACGTCACGGAATGCCATTAAGCTTTGTAGTTGATATGGTAGATAATTTACATTTAAGTGAAGAAACCTTAAATACTTGGAAAAAAGGTGTAGTAAGGTCACTTAAGAAATTCATACCAGATGGAACAAAACCAGCTGAAAACACTTGTCCAAGTTGTAAAGAACCATCTTTAGTTTATGAAGAAGGATGTTTAAATTGTAAAAGTTGTGGACATTCTAAATGTGGTTAATAAACAGAATTATTTTCTCATTCATAAAAAAATCCGAAGGCAACTTCGGATTTTTTTATTTAACTAATAACAGATAATCAATTAAATAACACCTAATAATTTTACTAATTTCATAAAATAATCCAATACTAATAAATTATCTACTATTTTTGTC
>CAMPHX010000311.1 GCA_946886085.1 uncultured Flavobacteriales bacterium
CCAAAAAACAATGAAAAATCAAATTTTAAAAGTCGGAACAGTAGCAGTTATGCTATGCAGTGTGTTAACTGCTCAATCAGTAATTGGTCAAGAAACTAAAGCAACAATTGCTCAAGAAGAACAAGAAGAATTAGTGAATGCTACTCTTACCGTTTATGGAAATTGTGGTATGTGTAAAAAAAGAATTGAAAAAGCAGCACTTAGTGTGGATGGAGTTAAGGAAGCTAATTGGGATGTTGAAACCAAAGTATTATCGGTAAAATTTAGTGACATCACTTTTGGAGAAAATAATTATTCCATTAATACGGTTAGTGAAAAAATTGCAGCAGCAGGACATGATACACAATTTAATGAAGCTTCGGAAGATGTTTATAATACTTTGCCAGGTTGTTGCCAGTATGATAGAAAAGAGTAAACATGTTTTTATTTACAGTTTAACATTTAAAGTATGCAAAAAGAAATAAAAACGAATTGGAATGTAATTACAGGCGGGCCTTGTACTGGTAAAACAACGGTTGTTGATTTATTAGCTAAAAGAGGTTATAAAACAACCATTGAGCATGCTAGGCATTATATTGATACGCAAAAAATAAAAGGCAAAACTATTGAGGAAATAAAAGAAAATAAACAACAATTTCAAAGAGAAGTTTTAGATATGCAAATTGAACAAGAAGCAGCATTAAATCCTGATGATATTGTTTTTTTAGATAGAGCTTTGCCTGACACACTAGCATATTATCAATTTTTAGATCTTGAATATGATGAGAGATTAATTGAACAGTGTAGCAAATATTGCTATAGTAAGATATTTATTTTGGACAGGCTTCCTTTAATTAATGATTACGCCAGATTAGAAGACGAAGAAGAACAAATTCGTATTCACAACTTAATAATCGAAGTATATAAAACATTTCCATGTCCGATAGTTTTTGTTCCTGTAATTCCTCCAGAAGAACGAGTAGATTTTATATTGCAAAACATGTAATGATGAAATAAACAATTAGTAAATACCAACACATAACAATATGGAAAATCATAATCATCACCATCATCATTCAAATGAGACAAATTCAGATAATCACGACAAACATGCAGGACATAATGTTTCTGATTTTTGGAAGCGATTTGTAATCTGTACCATAATATCTATTCCTGTGCTTGCTTTGTCACACATGGTGCAGCAGTGGCTGGGGTTTGAATTGGCTTTTTCTGGAGATAAATATGTCTTAGCTATTCTTTCAACCTTCATTTTCATTTATGGCGGCTATCCTTTTCTTAAAGGACTTTATGATGAAATAAAAGACAATGCGATTGGCATGATGACCTTAATCGGTGTGGCTATTTCTGTAGCTTGGGCATATAGCGTTGCCATCACTTTCGGATTAAAGGGTATGGATTTTTATTGGGAAATGGCTACCTTGATAGATATCATGCTGATTGGACATTATTTTGAAATGAAATCGGTTATGGGTGCATCTCGATCATTGGAGTTATTGGTGAAGATGATGCCTTCAACTGCACACCATTTGGTAGATGGAGAAATTCATGAAATGTCTGTTGGAGATTTAAAAATTGGGGATATGATTCGAGTTAAACCGGGAGAAAAAGTTCCGGTTGATGGTATTGTTACAGATGGAGAAAGTTACCTTGATGAGAGCATGCTTACAGGCGAAAGTCAACCCGTTAAAAAAGAAAAAGACAGCAAAGTGATAGGTGGAGCAGTTAATGGAAATGGTTCACTTACTATAAAAGTAGTAAGCACCGGAAAGGATAATTACCTCAATAAAGTAATTAAATTGGTGGAAGATGCTCAAAAGGTAAAATCTAAAACACAAAATTTTGCTGATCGTGCAGCAAAAGTATTAACATTTGTTGCGTTGGGCGGTGGTGTAATTACGCTTGTAGTTTGGTTATTATTGGGTTTTCCTTTTGTATTTGCATTAGAAAGAATGGTTACGGTAATGGTTATTTCTTGTCCTCATGCTTTGGGTTTGGCTGTACCTTTGGTGGTAGCTATATCTACTTCTATTTCTGCTCAAAAAGGGTTGCTTATTCGTAACCGAACAGCTTTTGAAAATGCACGATTAATTACAACTATTATTTTTGATAAAACCGGAACACTTACAAAAGGTTCACATGAATTGCAAGAAGTAAAAGTATTGGATTCAAACTTTGATAAAAATGAATTATTACGCTTGGCATCCGGTATAGAGCAACATTCCGAACATTATATTGCAGCTGGTTTGATGCGAAAAGTGAAAGAGCTAAACATCGAAATTCCGACATCAGATAAATTCAAGTACCTCCCCGGTAAAGGCTTAGAAGGGATTGTAGAAGGTAAAAATATTAAAGTAGTAGGACCGAACTATCTGAAAGAACAGAATATTAATATCACAGAAAATGAAGATGAGTTTACAGGAACGGTAGTTTATATGTTGATAGAAAAAGAAGTAATAGGATATTTTACCTTTTCCGACCAAATAAGAGAGAGTTCCTTTGAAGCTATTCAAGTACTTAAAGATGCGAAAATAAAAAACTTATTACTTACTGGAGACAATGAAAAAGTAGCCGAAAAAGTAAGCAATGAATTAAAAATGGACGGCTTTTTAGCCAATGTTTTGCCACATGAAAAATTAGAAAAAGTTAAAGAGCTACAAGAAAAAAGTGAATTTGTAGCAATGACAGGTGATGGTGTAAATGACGCCCCTGCATTGGCTCAAGCAGATGTAGGTATTGCAGTAGGCTCAGGAACAGATGTGGCAGCAGAAACAGCAGACATTATTTTAGTAAACTCCGATCCAAAAGATATTGCGAATCTGATTTTATTTGGTAAAGCCACTTACAACAAAATGATACAAAACTTATGGTGGGCGGCAGGTTATAACATTCTTGCAATTCCTTTGGCAGCAGGTGTTTTGTATCAATGGAACATCATGCTTAGTCCGGCTGTGGGAGCGGTATTGATGAGCTTAAGTACTATAGTAGTAGCTATTAATGCTCAACTTTTAAAAGTTAAAATGAAATAAAAATTTTAATAATATAATACAAATAGAATGAAGATAACTAATAATATAGATAAATTGGG
>CAMPHX010000312.1 GCA_946886085.1 uncultured Flavobacteriales bacterium
TTCAATTAATTTTTATTCCATGTATTTTTGTTGTTGCTAACAGCTAATTTACATGCTTTTTCTTATTTGGAAGAAGGAGATAAAAAAGAAGAGCGTACAAAAAAAGATACTGTTTCTGCCTTGGTGGTTTCTTCTACCAGTCCTATTTACCCGTCTATTTCTGAGCTTTCTGGTAATCAAATTATTCAACTCATAGATTCTTTATTGGAATTAGACCAAATTCCTAATGAAATTCTAAAAGAATTGAACGAATACGCAGAAAGCAGGTTGTTAGAACATGATTACTACAACTCACTTACTTATTTTTATGACAACTCACCCCTACCTGCCAACTCTGTTTACCAAAAATGGGATACCAAAAACATTTTTCCTTATGATGAAGCTATTTGTAAAAATGATACTACAACACTTATAACGCTTACAGATTCTAGCAACTTTTGTAATTATCACCCTCCATTAATTGATCCTGTAGTTACTTCTAACTTTGGCTGGAGAGATGGCAGGGCTCACAGTGGAATAGATTTAGATTTAGAAGTTTGGGATCCTGTTTATGCTACTTTTGATGGAATGGTGCGAGTTGCTCTTTACCATCCCGGTTATGGAAGAGTAGTAATCATAAGACATTATAATGGTTTAGAAACCTTGTACGCTCATTTACATAGATTTAAAGTTAAAGCCGGAGATATTGTTCAAGCAGGACAAGTAATAGGTCTAGGTGGTAGCTCCGGACATTCTTCAGGAAGTCATTTACATTTTGAAGTGCGTTATAAAGGAAAAGCTATTAACCCTAAAGCTTTAATTTCTTTTAAAGAAAACAACATTATAAGCAGTTCTGCTGAATTAATTAAACAAAAGTACGATTATGTAGCGCTACCTACCGGAGTGGAATATCACACTATTGAAAGAGGAGATTATATGTATAAAATTGCTGACAGATACGGCTTATCTGTAAATGAACTTTGCGAAATGAATGGTATTAAAAGAAACAAGTTGTTAATAGTCGGTAGAAAACTACGCATTAAGTAACGACAACAAAGTTTTCGTCATATTGCTCCACGCATATTTTTGTTTTTCAATCTCTACTCCTTTTACAAATTCTACTTCTTTATTGTTGGTATAAAAATCTACTATGGCATTGGCAACACTTATTGCATTTGGTTCAACCACATAACCCACCACATTATTAGGAATCATTTCTTTTAACCCACCAACATCAGTAACCAACATGGGTTTATTAAAATGATACGCAATTTGTGTTACTCCACTTTGTGTAGCTGTTTTATAAGGTTGTACAACCATATCGGCTGCACAAAAGTAGTTCCCTACTTCATTATCGGGAATAAACTTATCTACTAAAATAATACTATCCTGTAGTTGATGTTGTTGAATCAATGTTTCATAAGACAATTTATCATCATAAAACTCTCCTGCAACAACTAATTTCACCTTAGTTTTATCAATACGTTCATCCGCAAAAGCATTGATTAGCGTATCTAATCCTTTGTATTGTCTTATTAATCCGAAAAATAATAAGTAACGATAATCGGTTGATAATCCCAATTCATTTTTGGCGATGGTTTTATCTTTTATTGCTCCAAAATTATCATACAACGGATGTGGAGAAAGTTGGGTAGGTGTTTTAGGAGCAAAAGTTTTTAAATCATCCATTACTTGTTGTGACATTACCACAAAACCATCTATTTTAGTAGCGAAATATTTCGTTAACGCACTATCTCCTATTCTTTTTTCGTGTGGAATAACATTATGGGTAATGGCTAATAGCTTAGTGTGTCGGTTTTTCTTAATCTGTTTAGCAATTGTACCAAAGCAAGGAGCAAAAAATGGCATCCAATAGTTAAAAATAACTACATCCGGCTGAGTTTTCCTGAGCTGCTTACCCACTTTTAGCCAATTTAGCGGAGCGGTAGAATTAATTTTTCTACTTATTTTTAAATTGTTAGGAGCTACTGTATCCGAAAATTGTGTTTTACCGGGAAAAAGTATATTAGGATATTGAGTGGTAAAGGTGATGATTTCAACTTCGTGACCTTCTGATTGGAATTGTTGAGCCAATCTTTCAGAAAACAAAGCAATACCACCTCTAAATGGGTGTGCAGGGCCTATAATAACAATATTCATAGACGATTAAATTTCTTTTTCTATTTGGTATTTATTTCTGTGTACAGAAGACCTGGAAATCAATTCTCCTAAAAACCCTGAAATAAACAATAAAGAACCTAAAATCATAGATGTAAGTGCTAAATAAAACTCAGCTCTATCTGCCAGTAATCTTGCACTGGTATCAATAAAAAGTTTATTTACTCCTAACCAAAGTGAAATTAAAAATCCGATTAAAAACATAAAAGTTCCTAATGTACCAAACAAGTGCATGGGTCTTTTACTGAATTTAGCCATAAAGGTAATAGACAACAAATCTAAAAAACCATTGATAAAACGTTCAATACCAAATTTTGTAGTTCCGTATTTTCTCTCTCTGTGTTGTACTACTTTTTCAGTAATTTTTTCAAATCCTGCCCATTTGGCTATAACAGGAATATAACGATGCATTTCGCCATATACCTCTATGTTTTTTATTACCTCTTTTTTATATGCTTTTAGTCCGCAATTAAAATCGTGAAGGTTTTTAATGCCCGACATACGTCTGGTTGCTGCATTAAATAATTTAGTAGGAATAGTTTTGGTTATCGGGTCGTAACGCTTTTTCTTCCATCCGGAAACTAAATCATAACCCTCTTCTACTATCATTTTATATAAATCAGGTAATTCATCAGGACTATCTTGCAAATCGGCATCCATCGTAAAAACTACATCGCCTTGGGCAGCAGCAAAACCAACATTTAATCCGGCAGATTTACCATAATTTCTTCTGAATTTAATGGCTTTAATCCTACTATTTTTAGCTTTCAACTCTTCAATAACCTTCCAAGAATTGTCTCTACTACCATCATCAACAAAAATAATTTCATAAGAATAATGATGATGAGACAATACATTGTGTATCCACTCAGCTAATTCTGGTAAAGATTCTTCCTCATTATAAAGAGGAATTACAACTGATATATTT
>CAMPHX010000313.1 GCA_946886085.1 uncultured Flavobacteriales bacterium
GAGTTAACAGTGTTGGTAATAAAATCAAATCTTTCTTTCATTTCTTCATTTAACCCTGAATCTGGATACCTATCTCTTGCAAGCATTACCAATTGACCAAGAATGTATTTTGTAAATCCTTCTTCACGTTCAACAGATTTTCTGTACTTTCCTTTTAAAGACATGTAATAATTTAAGTCATCTTCATAAATATCAAGAAGTATTTTCACAATTTTATTTGCTTTATCATAAGCTTCTAATCTATAATAATGTTCAGCAATAGAAACCATAAATTGGTTATAAGGAACATTTTTATGAGGGATTACTTCCAAACATTTATCTAACACTTCTAATGCTTTTTCCTTTTTTCCTTGTCTAATAAAATCACCCGCTAAACGAGCAAAATTATTGCGGAAATTCATACACATTCTTCTGTTATTTTCATCCATATAAATTTCTGACTTATTCATTCCTCCCCATTCAAACTCAGTCATCAAGTTTTCATACATTGCTTCTGTATTTACCTCTCCTGTTTGTCCGTCAAAACTTTGAGCTTTATAAGGCACTAGTCTATAAGCTAAACCTTCAATTTGAAAATAATCAGTTAATCCTAAATAAGCATCATCACCGGTTGTAATAGCAAAATAAATAGGTCTTTTCCAGTCGTTAGCAGCTAGTATATCTAAAATAATAAGGTCTTTTTTATAGATTCCGTTAGCTTCAATACTCCACTCTACATTATCTAAAATTCTATCAGCTTTATCTTTAGAAACTGTTCCATTAGCTAAAACAACCTCTTTATCTACAGAAATTTTAAATTTCTTAGTTGGTAAATAATCTATTTGTTTATTGTTGTTTCCGGTTATTTTAGATTTAGGACTATCATCTGTAACAAACTTAATAATTTCATCTACATCAGTATGTCCTTCAATTCCTCTGTCATATACATAAACATAATCATTAGTATTTTGTCTTATTTTATGGTCTGGAAGCATTTGTGGTATTCCATCAGAATCCCAAGCCTTTCTTCGCATTTGTTCTATGTACCAATCGGTATTTAATAAGCTTAAATTAACCACTCTTACATCTGTTCTAAAACCTTCTACATCCTGAACATACCAAAGGGGGAAAGTGTCATTATCTCCATTGGTAAATAATATAGCATTTGGTGCACATGAACTTAAATAGTTTTTTGCAAAATCTCTTGCAGTATATCTTTTTGAACGATCATGATCATCCCAATTTTGGTTAGCCATTAAAACAGGAACAGCTAATAAACAAATAGTAGTTACTAAACCTGCACTTGCTAAACGTTGAATTTTCTTTCCTAAAATCTCATACAAAGCATAAACTCCTAAAGCAATCCATATAGCAAAAACATAAAACGACCCTACATAAGCATAATCTCTTTCTCTTGGTTGGGGAGAAGGAGGGTTAGTATAAAAATTAATAGCCAATCCTGTAAAGAAAAATAATAAAGCAAGAATTAACCAATCTTTTGGATCTTTAATAAATTGATAAATCAATCCAATAATTCCTAATATAAGTGGTAAAAGGAAATAACGATTATGTCCTTTATTTTCAGTTACATTTTTAGAAAGTTTATCTTGATTGCCTAATCTGGCAGCATCAATGGGTTTAATCCCGCTAATCCAATTACCATTAACTATTTCATTAGGAGTAGAGTTTTGAATATCACTTTGCCTTCCAGCAAAATTCCACATAAAATATCTCCAGTAAAGATGTCCCCATTGATAATTGAATAGAAAAGCTAGGTTATCTCCAAAAGTTGGTATTTTAATGGTTTCTCCATTTGAAGCCCTAACATTTTTCCCTTTAATATCCACCCACATTTTATAATCTCTTACATGATTTCCTTGAGAACTCCACATTCTCGGGAAAAATCCTGAAGCTTTATCATCATAATTAGGTTTGTCTTTTTCTCCTTTATTAGTTGCCTCATACTTACCGGTCTCTTTATTTTGATAATAAACCGTTTTGCCTTCAACAAAAGGCTCTCTACTATCTAATGGTGTATTATAAAATTGTCCGGATAAAAATGGAGCAGAACCATATTGCTCACGATTTAGGTAAGATAATAAACTAAATACATTCTCTGGATTGTTTTCATCCATTGGAGGGTTAGCAGCAGAACGAATTAAAATAACCGAATAAGTTGAGTATCCAATAATAATAACACTAAAACAAAGCAAAACAGTATTCCATAAAACCTTTCCTTTTTGTTGAGTATAATATAATCCATAAGCAACTAATCCTGCTAAAAGAATAAAGTAGAAAACCAATCCAGAGTGAAAAGGCATTCCTAATGTATTTACCATAAACAATTCAAAAATAGAAGCTAGCTTATATGTTCCCGGTATAATTCCAAATTGAACAATTCCTAGAATAAGTACGGATACACCTGAAGCAATAAAAAATCTTTTAGCAGTTAACTCTCTGGTTTTGAAATAGTACAAAAACACCATTGCAGGTATTGCCAATAAGTTCAATAAATGGACTCCAATAGAAAGCCCCATTAAATAGGCAATAAAAACCAACCATCTGGTGCTATGCGATTCATGAGCTACTGCATCCCATTTAAGAATTCCCCAAAATACAGCAGCAGTAAATAAAGAAGACATAGCATAAACCTCACCTTCTACCGCAGAAAACCAAAATGAATCTGAAAAAGTATAAGCTAAAGAACCTACAACAGCACTACCAAAAACGGCAATCATAGCAGCTTTATCCATTTCGCCTGTTTTAACTACCATTTTTTTAATTATTGCTGTTATAGACCAAAATAAAAATAAAATGGTGAACGAACTACTTAATGCCGACATGGCATTAATGGCAACAGCTGCATTCTCAGGAGTTGTAAACATAGTGAAAAACCTACCTATAAGCATAAATAATGGCGCTCCAGGTGGGTGACCAACTTCTAAATTATAAGCCGCAGCGATAAACTCACCACAATCCCAAAAACTTGTTGTTGGCTCTATGGTTGATAGATATACAAATGAAGCAATTGCCCAAATTATCCATCCTATAATATTATTCAGTTTTTTATATTCCATGTTATTCAGTATTATTT
>CAMPHX010000314.1 GCA_946886085.1 uncultured Flavobacteriales bacterium
CGGATATACATAATACTTTTGTAGAAATAGAGTGGGAGATAGAAGAAGAACCACAAAGAACTTATGATTACGTGTATGACCAAATTGTTTCTGTTGGCGAATTACTGTCTACAAAAATAGTTAGTGCGTATCTTAATGAGATAAACATTCAAAATCATTGGATAGATGCTAGAGCTTTAATTCAAACAGACAATACTTACAGAAAGGCTAATATAGATTGGAAGCTTACTACCGAATTGGTTCAATCTTCTATACCGAAAGTAATTACAACAGATAATAAGTATGTGATAACTCAAGGATTTATTGGAGCTAGCTCAGAGAATTTTACTACCACATTAGGAAGAGAAGGTTCAGATTTTTCTGCAGCAATTTTAGCTCATTGTTTAGGAGCAGAAAGCGTAACTATTTGGAAAGATGTTCCCGGAATGTTAAATGCTGACCCAAAATGGTTTGATGATACCCAACAGTTAGGACATATATCCTACCATGAAGCGGTAGAGTTAGCTTATTATGGAGCAACGGTAATTCATCCAAAAACCATTAAACCACTTCAAAATAAAAAAATTCCGTTGTATGTAAAATCTTTTTTAGAACCAGCACTTAAAGGAACATTAATAGATGAGCATACAGAAGGTGATAAATTAATACCTTCATTTATATTTAAAATGGAACAAGTGTTGATCTCTATATCCGCTAAAGATTATTCTTTTATTGTAGAGGATAATTTAAGTCAGATATTCAGTCAACTTTCAGCACATAACATTACAGTAAATTTGATGCAAAATGCAGCCATAAGTTTTTCTATTTGTATAGATTTTAGTCCATTTACCACCATGAAATTTATTGAGGAATTACAACAAGATTATCATGTGTTATACAATAAAAGTTTAGAGTTAGTTACTGTTCGTCATTATGATGAAGCCACTATTAAAAGAGTTATTGCCAATAAAAATATTTTAGTGGAACAAAAAAGTAGAAATACCGCTCGTTTTGTGATGAAATAAAAAACCTCATTGGTTTACAATGAGGTTTTAGTAAAATTTTTATGATGATGCAATTAGGTTTGCATTCCTCCACAAACATTTATTACTTGTCCGTTAACGTAAGAAGATAAGTCGGAAGCTAAGAAAAGTGCCGCATTAGCAACATCTTCCGGTTTTCCGGGTCTTTTCATAGGAATATCTTCAATCCATCCTTTCATTATGGTTTCATCTAACTGAGCAGTCATTTCTGTTTCAATAAAACCTGGAGCAATAGCATTGCTTCTAATGTTTCTTGAACCAATTTCCTGAGCGATAGATTTAGTAAAGCCAATAATTCCTGCTTTTGAAGCAGCATAGTTAGATTGTCCTGCGTTTCCTTCAATACCTACAACAGAACTCATATTAATAATAGAACCGTATCGTTGTTTTAATAAGGTTTTTAAAGCACATTTGGTAATGTTGAATACAGATTTAAGGTTTACATTCATTACTTCATCCCAATTTTCTTCTGTCATTCTCATTAATAAACCATCTCTGGTAATTCCTGCATTGTTTACAATAGCATCAATTTTACCAAAATCAGCTACTACTTGATCAATAAAAGTTTCTGCATCACTATAAATTGCAGCATTAGATTTGTAACTTTTTACTTTAACACCATAAGCAGTTAATTCATCAACCACTTTTTTAGCTTGCTCATCTGAAGAAACATAAGTGAAAGCGATATCAGCTCCATGTTGAGCAAAAACTTCAGCTATTCCTTTTCCAATTCCTCTGGTAGCACCTGTAATTATAGCAACTTTTCCTTCTAATAATTTCATAATATCTAAATTTATGAGTTATGCATTAACCTTCATTAATTCAGCCATAGTTTGACCTATATCTGCAGGAGAGTCAACTACAGTAATACCACAATCTCTCATAATTTTCTTTTTAGCTTTAGCAGTATCTTCTTCACCACCAACAATAGCACCGGCATGTCCCATTGTTCTTCCTGCTGGAGCAGTTTCTCCGGCAATAAAACCTACGACAGGTTTGTTACCGTTTTCTTTAATCCATTTAGCAGCATTAGCTTCTAAGTTTCCGCCTATTTCTCCAATCATTACAATTCCTTCAGTTTCAGGATCATTCATGAATAATTCTATAGCTTCTTGAGTAGTTGTTCCAATAATTGGATCTCCACCAATACCTATTGCTGTTGAAATACCTAAGCCAGCTTTCACCACTTGGTCGGCAGCTTCGTAAGTTAATGTTCCTGATTTTGAAACAATACCTATTTTTCCTGATTTAAAAATAAAGCCCGGCATAATTCCCACTTTCGCTCCATCCGGAGTAATAACTCCCGGACAGTTAGGACCAATTAAACGTGCATTAGTCGATTTTAAATATTCTTTTACAGGAATCATATCTTTTACAGGAATTCCTTCAGTAATACAAACAATTACTTTAATTCCTGCATCAGCAGCTTCAAGAATCGCATCAGCTGCAAAAGCCGGTGGAACAAAAATAATAGAAACATCAGCTCCGGTAGCTTTTACAGCATCTTCTACAGTATTAAAAACAGGCTTGTCTAAGTGTTGTTGACCACCTTTTCCGGGAGTAACACCACCAACAACGTTAGTACCATATTCTATCATTTGTCCTGCATGAAAAGTACCTTCACTTCCTGTAAATCCTTGAACTATTATTTTTGAATTTTTGTTTACTAATACACTCATATTTTTATATTTTCTTAGTTTATTTTTTGCAAGTTCAAAAGTAGAATTTAAAACTGAAACATACAATAACTTTTTTTTAAACTTATTCAACAAAACAATTGGTTTCTTTTTTTGGATAATTAGCGTTTGTAAAATATATAATTAGTTATTAATGGAGTAGTACTACTTTGCCTTAACATAAATAAAACCCAATTAAATTGATGAATTTTCTAAAGAATATCTAAATAGGGTGGAAAAGTCGGGGTGAGAGGATTCGAACCTCCGATCTCGCGCCCCCCAGACGCGCACTTTAACCGGACTAAGCTACACCCCGAAAATTTTGAGCAAAAATAGTAAAAAAGCTTATTCAATGTGATTTGTAAGCTAAT
>CAMPHX010000315.1 GCA_946886085.1 uncultured Flavobacteriales bacterium
ATATAAAATTAAAAAACCGTGCATAATTTCCTCAACTATACACGGTTTTTATTTACCAATATTGTTCCACTTACAATTTTATAAGTGTAATCTGTCTTTTTTCGCTAACAATTCCTCTTCCGTTTCTCTAACATCTTCATCATCCACACAACAATCAACCGGGCAAACTGCCGCACATTGAGGCTCATCATGGAAACCTTTACACTCTGTACATTTATCAGGTACAATGTAGTAAAAATCTAAACTAACCGGCTCCTGAGCTTCATCAGCATTTACAGCACTTCCGTTCATTAGTTTATAATCACCTTTCACGTCAGTTCCATCACTTACTCTCCACTCATCGCCACCTTCATAAATTGCATTGTTAGGACATTCTGGTTCGCAAGCCCCACAATTAATACATTCGTCTGTTATTATAATTGCCATTTGTTATCAATTTTTATGTTCGTAATTTCGCATGCAAATATACGGAAACTTATATGAATTTAGATACTAGAATTGCTGCTTTTATTGTTTTGGGGAAATTCCTCAAGCAGTTTCATTCACTAGAAAAGACCTCAGAAAATCAATCGCTTAACGAATTATTCTTTGATGATTTTAATGATTTAATTTTAAGACAAAAAAGTTTAAACGGTTGGTTTACAGAAGAAAATGTTAGAAATGCTATTGGCGAAATTGCTGCTATGCTTAAGGCAAATGAATTGAAAAAATGGCTTGCTACATACTCCATTTCTGAAGAAAAAACTAAAAAAATTGGAGTAATAATGGCAGGAAATATTCCTTTGGTCGGTTTTCACGATTTTTTAAGTGTACTAATTTCCGGAAATGTTTTTATCGGGAAATGTGCTTCATCAGACAATACTTTAATTAAAAAAATTGCAGATATTTTAATACACATCAACCCGGAATTTAAAGAGCGAATAATTTTTACGGAACAGTTTAATAAAAACACTCCCGCTGATGCTT
This sequence comes from uncultured Flavobacteriales bacterium, assembly GCA_946886085.1. Next base: position 967 of record CAMPHX010000315.1, read on the forward strand.
TTATAGCTACGGGAAGCAATAATTCTACTCGTTATTTCGAATATTATTTTGGAAAATATCCATCCATTATCAGAAGAAACAGAAATAGCATAGCCATAATTAACGGTAAGGAAAGCAAAGAAGAATTGGCTGAATTAGGGAAAGATATTTTTAATTATTTTGGATTGGGATGCAGAAATGTTTCTAAACTATATGTCCCTAAAAATTATGACTTCACTCCATTTTTTGAAGCTATTTTTAATTTTCAGGAGGTGGTAAACAATAACAAGTACGCCAATAATTACGATTACCACAAAGCCATCTATTTACTGAATAGCGAACAACTTTTAGACAATAATTTTGTATTGCTTAAAGAAGACAATAGTTTAAGCTCTCCTGTTGGTGTAATTTTCTACGAATATTATGATTCAATAGCCCAATTAGAAAAAGAAATACAAGCAAAATTAGAAGAAATACAATGTGTAGTTAGTCAAACAAAATTTCCATTCGAAACGGTTAATTTTGGAGCAGCTCAATCACCTCAACTATGCGATTATGCTGATGGTGTTGACACTATGGCTTTTTTAAATCAATTATAAAATAGTAAAATGGAAAGTATTAAAAGAAATCAAATAATTGATTTAGAAATATCTGCGGTAGCTTTTGGCGGAAAAGGAATTGCTAAAATAGCTACAGAAAAAGGCGATTACGTATTATTTGTTCCCAACACCATTAAAGGACAAAAAGTTCATGCTCGCGTGGTAAAAAGAAAAAGCAGGTTTGCAGAGTGTAAATTGATAGAGGTCTTAGAAAAATCTCCCGATGAAGTTACACTTCCTTACCAAGCTATTTCTGGAGCTCCTTACGCTACCTTACCTATTGAAATTCAACACCAAAACAAGCAAGAACAAGTTTTTGATATCTATAAAAAATTGGCCAAACTACCTAATGTAGAAGAATTGTTTGATGAATATATTGGCTCACCAGAAAATTGGCATTACCGAAACAAAATGGAATATTCTTTTAGTGCCATTGGTTTTAATGTAGAAAAACAAGAAGAATTTGACGGCTTTGCTTTGGGTTTCAAAAAAAGAGGTACTTGGTGGATAGTAGAAAACTTAGAAAAAGACAGTGGACTTTTTGATGCTAAATTTGAAAATAAACTTAGAGAAATTCGATTATTTTGTGAAAAATCAGGTTTGCCGGCTTGGCATCCACCAAAAAAAGAAGGTTTCTTCAGGTTTTTAGTAGTACGAAAAAGTTACCAAACAGGTAAATTGCTTATTAAATTAGTTACCTCTAGCGATGGCTTAGATAAGTTTGATTTTGAAAGTTTTGTAGCATTGTTAAACCAACTTTTCCCTGATAGAATTGAAGGAATAATACATACTACCAATGATGATATTGGTGATAATGCTCAATCTCGTTTAGGAACCGAAACCGTACTTTATGGTAACAGTGTAATTACAGAATCCTTACTAGGTTTATCTTTTGGAGTGAGCATGCAAAGTTTCTTCCAAACCAATCCAAAATGTGCCGAATTACTTTACCAAAAAGCAGTAAGTTATGCTGTTGAAGGCAAAGCCGATTTTAAGGATAAAACCATTATGGATTTATTTTGCGGAACAGGAACTATTGGGCAAATTATGGCAGCCAAAACCAACGCTAAAGTGATAGGTGTTGATATTGTTGCCGAAGCCATAGAAAACGCTAAGGAAAATGCTGCTAAAAACAACGTAACTAATGTTTCTTTTTATGCTGCTGATGTCAATAAATTTTTGTTTGACTACCCTGAATATACGGGAAAAATAGACACCATAATTTTAGATCCTCCAAGGGCAGGAATTGCTAAAAAAGCATTACAGAAAGTATTAGAATTAGGAGCTAATCGAATTGTTTATGTAAGCTGTAATCCGGCTACACAAGCCAGAGATATTTTGGAAATTAAAGAGAAAGGTTATGAATTAAAAAAATTCAGCTTAGTAGATCAATTTCCGCATACTTCTCATATAGAGTCTGTGGCGTTGTTTAGTTTGTGAGGTTGTTAAATAATACAATGTTTATTCTTCTAACAAACAGGTACAAAGAAGAACAAAACAAGCCATAGTAGAGATGTATAGTAT
>CAMPHX010000316.1 GCA_946886085.1 uncultured Flavobacteriales bacterium
ATATATTACTTTTGGAAAAAGATTTTAGTTATCAAAATTCTTTTGATGAGCTAAAAAAACAACTTGGCATTTAACTTGCTAAGAGCGAACACAATATTAATTTAAAAAAGAAAAACGATGAAAAAAATTTTATTATTTACAGCTATCATATTAGGCGTATATGTAGCTCAAGCACAAAATTGCTATGCCGTATTTTTTAATCAAGATGGTTCAAGATTTCAGGTAGTACTAAATGGTGTATTACAAAACATAAATTTTGAAACCAATGTAAAAGTAACTGATTTAAAATTCGAAGGAAGTTATAAAGTAACTGTTATTTTCGAGAACAATCAGTTTGCTTCTATTACTAAATCTATTTACATGATGGATAACAATACAGAGTATTCATTTGAGATTAAGAAAAACAAAAAAGGAGAATACGTAATGCGTCCGAGTGGAATGGTTGCTATAGCTCAAGCTCCTGCTGCTCCAGAACAATCTGTAGTTTCGTATTCAACAACACCACCTACTGCTCCGGCAGCAACAACCACTACTACCGTTCAGCCACAAGCAACAACTGATGTGGTGGTAACAGAAACCGTAACTACCACTACAACTGTTGATCCTGCTAATCAAGAAAATGTATCAGTAGGAATGAATGTTGGTGGCGTTGGAATGAACGTAAATGTAAACGTAAATGATGGTGGAATGAATACAGGAACAAATGTACAAACAACATCATCTCAAACCGTTACTACCACTACGGTAACATCAAGTTCAACTAGCTCAGTAAATTATAATGATGGAATGACAACCAATCCTGTTCATGAGCCAATTCCTGTTGAAGCCACTCCAACAGGTTGTTACCAAGCTATTCCTTCATCAGATTTTAGTGCAGGAAAAGCTTCAGTAGAAAAACAATCTTTTGCAGATACTAAATTGAAAGTTGCCAAAACATTTACTAAAAACAACTGTCTTTCTGTAGCTCAAGTTAAAGAAATAATGGGCTTATTTAGCTTTGAAGAAACAAAATTTGAATACGCTAAATTTGCTTACGACTTTTGTGCTGATAAAAAGAATTACTACCAATTAAGCGATGATTTTACTTTCTCTACTACTGTAGATGAATTTAATGAGTTTTTAGACAGTAAGTAATTAGCGTTTTATAACGAATTAATCAACTTATCAAACCTCCAAGGTTTTTAAAAACCTTGGAGGTTTTTGTTTAAAAAGGTATGGGTATGCATGTGTTGCTTGATAAATAAAAAACCCAAATAACAAATTAAAAAAGCTAATCCTAATCATAAATTCAATTAATTTCGCACATTAACTTTGAAGATATTTTTTAGCGTAAGATGGATTTTAATAATACAGAAATAGCATTTGCCGGAAAATCAAATGCAGATTTAAAAAGAAGTTATTGGTTGTTTAAAATCATAGCTTGGAATTGGTTGATAAAAATTGGTCCTACGATGCTTAAAATTTTTATGCCTTTATATTTTCCAATCCCTATTATTAGAGCTACCATTTTTAAACACTTTTGTGGAGGCGAAAGTATTGAAGAAACGGTTTCAACCACCGAAGAATTGGCTAAGTTAAATGTGAAAACCATTTTAGATTACTCTGTTGAGGGCGAGCAACTCGACAGCGTTTTTGATGTCAACATTAAAGAAACATTAGCGAGTATTGAGAAAGCATCCATCAATAAAAATATACCTTTTGCGGTTTTTAAACCTACAGGTTTCGGAAGGTTTGAGTTGTTAGAAAAAGTAAATGCGAAAAAACAACTGAGCATTCAGGAAAATGAAGAATTTGAAAGGTTTAAAAACAGAGTAGATACGCTTTGCCAAGCTGCTTTTAAGGCCAATGTACCTGTTTTTATAGATGCAGAAGAAACTTGGATTCAAAATCCGGTAGATGAGTTAGCTTTGGAAATGATGCGTAAGTATAATAAAGAAAAAGCTATTGTTTATAATACTGCTCAGCTTTATAGATGGGATAGAATTGCTTACATTAAAGAACTGATAGCGATTGCCAAAAATGAAGGGTTTATTATTGGGTTAAAATTGGTAAGAGGTGCGTACATTGAGAAAGAGAGAGAAAGAGCTGCTGCGATGAATTACGAAGATCCTATGCAAAAAACCAAAGAAGATACCGATAGAGATTATGACCTTGCTCAAAAAATTTGTATAGAAAATATAGATGTGATTTCTTTTTGCAGCGGTACACACAATGAAAAAAGTGCTTTGTATTTATTGGACTTAATGAAAGAACATAACATTGCTAAAGACGATACACGTATTTATTTCGCTCAATTATTAGGAATGAGCAACCACATCAGCAATAATTTAGCGAAAGCATCCTATAATGTTGCTAAATATGTGCCTTATGGTCCTGTAAAAGATGTAACGCCATACCTTATCCGAAGAGCAGAAGAAAACACTTCCATTTCCGGACAAACAGGAAGAGAGCTGCAGCTTATCCAAAAAGAGTTGGAGAGAAGGAGAAAGGTTTAAAGTTTGAGGTTTGAGGTTTTTCGTCATTGCGAGAGAGGTACGAACGAAGCAATCTGCTAGTTAAGAGTTTCAATATTTTTACTACCAAAAGTTGAAAAAGCCTAATTTTTTCAATCAGACTGAGTTCAAAGCAATGTGTGAGGTACAATAATTCTGATAAATTATCTTTATTCATTGTGTTTTGTTATTTTTGATTAGCTAAAAACCTATCATCATGAAATATTTCACATTCGTTTTATTTATTTTTACTTTATTATTTAATGCTTGCTCTTCTTCAGAAAAAGAAAATTTATCTGATAAAGAAACTGTATTTATTGAAAATGAATCCGGTCAGTTAGAACAGCAAGAAGTTGTTATTTCGGATGATGATACTGTTCAGGTTGAAAATCCTAAAACAGGTGAATGGGGAAAAATGACGAAAAAAGAAGCAGACGAAATTAGTAACGAGAATAAATAGTTACAAAGTAGTTTCGATAAAGTTGTTGAATTATTTTTAGTAACGCATGGTGTTTATTACCGTGCGTTTTCTTTTTTGCAATTTCAACAAACAATTTCTCATAAATC